>JAYTVX010000148.1:0-26436 GCA_043743775.1 Bacteroidales bacterium
AGTCAATTCTGCTTTTATTGATAAAAGCCTTAAAGAATTTTACAACCAAGAATGGAGCAGATGTCGCAACTTCATTTTACATGAATTGCAGAAAAAACCTAGTTTAGGAAATTTTTTTCATAATTCAACAAACAAGCTGATTAACCTAGCCATTGCGGCAAAAGTTGGCTTTAGCATACCAGTTACATTCATTTCAGAATATGGTGACGAACTATTACCGTTTGTTAAAAACAACAAAGCGATAACAAAACCAATAAGTGAATTAATGAGCATCAAATATCATAATCACTTCGTTGATATGCACACAGTCGAGGTCAGTGATGCCGGTATCTCAAGTAATCATTTAGATGCACCAGCTTTACTTCAAGAGAAAATAGAAAAATGGATAGAAATAAGAGCATTTGTATTATATGAGAAAATCTATTCTATGGCAATCTTTTCGCAGAACGATAGCCAGACGAGTGTGGATTTCAGAGACTATAACGAAGAGAAAGGCAATAGAATGGTTCCCTTTAATCTACCAGAAGAAATAAAAAGTAAAATACTTCTGTTTATGAAAGAAGGCAACTACGATACAGGCTCTATTGATTTAATTGTATCAAAAGATCGAAAATGGTATTTTTTAGAAATAAATCCTACTGGAGTTATCGAAATGCTTGATTGTTGCAATTTTGATATTGAAAAAGATATTGCATTAGAAATATTAACAAGAATAAATCATGAAACCTAACAAGTTAATAACCCTGCAGCAAATAAAGGAGATTCCGCTTTGTGTTAAACATTCGAAAATAAAGCCCTTTAAAAAGGGAAAGAGCTATACAGTAAAATATGATTTCGTTTGCAACAACAAAGCCCGCTTGGTTATATTCCCCAAAAATATTTCAACCATAATAATACAACATGAGTAAGAATAATCAGTACTTCAATGTTTATTCTTGTATAAAAATAGTTAAGGGATTCAAATTAGGAATGCTTTACGATTTACAACGCAAGGAATATGTTCAGCTACCGTTGGATTTATGTGAAGTTTTAATTAGTCAAAATCACAATCCATTATCAATTAAAGAATTAGAAAATGACAAATTCAACTCATGCGTTGAACAATTTAGATGTTTTGTAACATGGTTGGCCAAACACGATTTTATTCTTTTCTGCAACAGTAAATCAGAAGCAGAACTATTTCGTGAAATATCCACTAAATGGAGCGATATAGACTTGTTAATAAATGCCATAATTGATATTGACAATAACAGTAAATATGATGTGCGTAAAGCCATCACAAATTTGCAAATAATAAATTGTCATAGCATTCAATTTCGTTTCTTTTGTGATTATGAGATTGAGTCATTGTTGAAAATAATTAGATTCACAAAAGATAAATCATTCCAAAATATAGAATTGATTTTACCCTATCAAGAAATGTTTTCAAAAATACTTTTACAAGAATTCGCCCAAGAATTCGCTAATCTTGTTTCAATAACATTTTTCAATAGTCCCAGAAATAATCATATAATTATTGACCAAATATCAATATCCTACACTACACAAAAAGTTGTTTCAGAAAAAGATTGCGGGAATATATGTAAAACAAAATTTGCATGCGACCTAAATTATTTTAAAGAATCCCTTCATCGTAACATCTGTTTAAATGGGAAAGTAGCAATAGATAAAAACGGAAAAATAAAAAACTGCCCAAGCTTCACTTTTGACTACGGAGATATTAATGAAGTTGATATACAAAATGTGATTTCTAAAAATGAGTTTAAGCAATATTGGTTTATCAAGAAAGACATTATTGAGGTATGTAAACACTGTGAATTCAGATATATGTGCGCTGATTGCAGGGCATATACAAAAGTTTCAAACAATTTGTCTTCACAACCGCTTAAATGTACTTATAACCCATTTATTGCCAAATGGAAAGGTGAAGAAGGATATATTCCTGTTGAGAATTGTGGAGCTTATTCGAAAGAAAAGGGGTTTGTAGTTGATAAATTAAAAGTTGATGCAATTAACATTGAACTCGATGATTTTTAGTTTAATAAACTACCTCGCAGCAGAGCTGACGAGGTATTAGTTGAAATCTTTTCTCTATCGAAGCGGAGCTTCGAGGAATTAACCTAAAGAGATTAAAAAAGGGTAATGTATTTACTAAAACCATTAAGAGAAAGTATTATCATTTTAGCATCAGCAAATATGCACGACAATAATTCGTTTATCTTAAAAAACAAATCGTTTAGATCACTTTTTCCGTTAATTGATCAAGATAATATCGACACCTTTTTCTATACTCATCCTGAACCCAATAGTTTAAAAGCAATACAAGACTTTTTAGTTGGACAGGGAATTGAGAGCAAAGTTTATAATCTGCCCCAAGAAATGCTTGGTGAAATTAATGGCTCCTTTGTAGCCCACTTCAAAGATCAAGATGAATTTGTTGTGGCAAAACAACTTGAAAAAGGGAGAATTGAGGTGATTAATGTTGACGGAACTACAATTCAAAGCATCGAATTGTTTAATAAAAGATGGACAGGTATTGTTCTTCTGATTGACGAAGATACAAAGAATCCGGTTTCAGGTTATTTAAAGAGTGAAAACAAACTGAAGATATGGATAAGAAATAATCTTGAAAAATTCTTTGTCATAATACTAACAATTTCTTTGATAATAATACTTGGAAGTTTAGGCCTTAAATCAGTTCTGCTAGCTTTGCTGTTTATTCCTTTGTATGCAAGTTATTCGTTGGTTAATATTGAACTTGGTCAGTCAAGTGCTTTTGATAAACTTATTTGCTCTTCAAGCAAAATAGTTAACTGTGAGTCTGTCATAAACTCCCCAATATCAAAAATATTTGGTAAAATAAGATTATCATTTATTGGCTTGTTTTATTTCACATTTCTCTTAATCCTCCTTTTTGAACTTTATTTTATAAATTCATCTGCTTTAATAATCTTTCAAACAATTACTGCTCTCTGCCTACTAATTACACCAATATCAATATATCTTATAGGTTATCAAATTGTTAAGATTGGAAAAATATGTCCATATTGTATAACAACACAGTCAATTGTTATTCTTTTGGGCGGATGTTTCTTTATTGATAGTATTTTGCCTCTCACGTTAATAAGTTTTTCATATCTAGGCTATGCGGTTGCTGCAATTATGTTATCATTTTATTTAACAATTAAAACAGCTAACACATTAAAAAATAAAAACGATTTGATGTACTACAAAAACTCATACCTTAAAATTAAAAGAAACCCTATTGTTTTTAACAGTATACTTCAAAATGAGAAAAATAAACTATTTCCTAATAATGAATTGATTTTAAAATCAAGTGAAGGCTCTCAAAACATCTGTTTTGTTTTAGATTTATCATGTAAACATTGTGTTGATGCGGTTAAAGAATATCTCCATATTAAGTCTAGCATTGAAAATATCGGATTATGTATTACATTCAAATTAAACGAAGAAGATGAGAGCCTATTTGCTGGCTTTATCGACAGTTTATTCCTAATGTACAATAGCCAAAAAGATTGGCTATATGAACTTATTAGTTGGTATAGTTCAAAAGAATATATGAAAGCAAATTTAAATATTCCATCTGACAATAAAATATCTAGACAGATAATTGATTTTACAAGAGAACACGATTTAAAACAATCCCCTATTCTTTTAATTGATAATACTATGCTTTCAAACGAATATACGTATTATGATCTATCAGACATTTTACATATTCAATACTCATAGTATCTTAAAGAAAAGTAAAACATTGTAATGTAAAATAGTTTTCATTCATGTATTTGTTTTAATTATCTTTCCTCTCAAATTTTAAACCCAAAAATGTCTTTCCCCCACTACCACCAACCCGATGCAATGGACTGCGGACCTACCTGTCTGCGGATTGTGGCGCGGTATTACGGTAAGTTCTACAATATCCAAACCCTCCGCGAGCGCAGCTACATTACGCGCGAAGGGGTAAGCCTACTGGGAACTAGCCGTGCAGCGGAGAGTATTGGTTTCCGTTCCATAGGGGTAAAGATCAGCTTTGAGCAGCTGGTAACAGAGGCTACACTCCCTGCAATTGTGCACTGGAATCAGAACCACTTTGTGGTTGTTTATAAAATCTCAGGGAAGAAGGGTAAGGAAATAGTTTCTGTCTCCGACCCTGGAGGTGGATTAGTTACCTTCACCCGCGAGGAGTTTATCCGCTGCTGGGCATCAACGGTTGAGGAGGGCGAGAAGATGGGCGTTGCTTTGCTACTCGAAACCACCCCCGATTTCTACGCCACAGCCGATGATAAACCCAACAAAAAGAGCTTTGGGTTCCTGTTCAGCTACCTACGCCCCTACCGTAAGCTGATAGTACAGCTACTGCTGGGGTTGGTACTAGGTAGTTTGATGCAGCTTATCTTTCCGTTCCTTACCCAGAGTATAGTCGATAAGGGTATTGGCAACCGTAATATAGGATTTATCTATCTTGTGCTAATTGCTCAGCTGGTGCTTACGCTCAGCCGGGTATCGGTGGAGTTTATCCGGGGTTGGATTCTGCTACATCTAGGAACCCGCATCAGCATTTCCCTGATATCCGATTTCCTAACCAAACTGATGCGCCTACCCATGGTCTACTTCGACTCCAAACTGGTGGGAGACCTTATGCAGCGCATCGGCGATAATCAGAGAATTCAATCCTTCCTAACCAGCACCACGCTTACCGTGATGTTCTCGCTGGTTAACCTAATAATATTCGGAATAGTTCTGCTTTTTTACAACAGCCTAATCTTTGCTGTTTTCCTTGCCGGTAGCACGCTTTACGCCATATGGGTTTGGCTCTTCATGAAGAAACGCGAGGAGTTGGACTATCGACGATTTGCTCAAATGGCAGCTAATCAGAGCAATGTCATTCAGCTAATCCAAGGGATGCAGGAGATTAAGCTGAATGGGTGCGAGCAGCAGAAACGCTGGGAGTGGGAACGGATACAAGCTAAACTCTTTAAGGTTAGCGTTAAAGGGTTAGCACTTAGCCAGTATCAGCAGAGCGGGGCCGTTCTAATCAACGAGGTTAAAAATATTTTCATTACAGTAATCGCTGCAAAAAGCGTGGTGGATGGCAATATGACGCTTGGGATGATGCTTGCCGTGCAGTATATCATTGGTCAGCTAAACAGCCCCATCGATCAGCTAATCTCTTTTTTCAACTTGACCCAAGATGCAAAGATCAGTCTCGATAGGCTTGGAGAAATTCACCTGCGAAAGGATGAAGAGGATCCCGACGACTCGAAAATAATTGAGATTCCAGATGGCAAAAATCTAGATGTGAACAATCTATCGTTCCAATACGAAGGACCAGACTCTGAATTGGTACTCAAAAAAATAAGTTTATCGATCCCCGCAGGAAAGCAAACAGCAATAGTAGGAACTTCAGGTAGCGGAAAAACTACGTTGGTTAAGCTGCTTCTTGGCTTCTATCCTCCTGTTAGCGGTGAGATAAAAATTGGAGAGAGTAGTATTAATGCGTTCAGCGTTAGAAGCTGGAGAGAACAGTGTGGGGTAGTAATGCAGGATGGTTTTATCTTTTCCGATACCATTGCCAATAACATTGCCCCCGGGGCTGAGATTATTGATAAACACAAGCTGCTTCACGCCGCAAAGGTTGCCAATATCGATGAGTTTATCGATTCCCTCCCGCTAAGCTATAACACCAAGATTGGTGGTGAAGGTCATGGATTAAGTCAGGGGCAGAAGCAGCGAATACTTATTGCGCGTTCGGTTTATAAAAACCCGAAGTTCATTTTCTTCGACGAGGCGACCAACTCATTGGATGCGAATAACGAAAAGGTTATCCTTGAAAATCTCCAGGAATTCTTTATTGGACGAACAGTAATTATTGTTGCACATCGCCTAAGCACAGTTAAGAATGCCGATCAGATTATCGTACTCGAAAAAGGTGAAATTGTTGAAGTTGGAACCCATGCAGAATTGAGCAAACTCAAGGGGGCGTATTATACGCTGGTGAAGAATCAGCTGGAACTTTGATGATAGAACACAGATAGCGCAGATGAAACGGATAATCACAAATAGAATTATAAAAACGGAACACAAACGACACAGACATTACGAATTGTCACAAAAAAAATCGTGATAATTCGTAATGTCTGTGTGTTCTGTGTTCTAAATTCAATTATTATGACTGAGTTTCTACATAAAGAATTATCACAAAAGGTAATCGGTGCCTTTTATACAGTTTACAAAACCCTTGGTTATGGTTTCCTCGAAAAGGTTTACGAGAACGCTTTAGCTTATGAATTAACTCTTTTAAGTATAGAATATAAAACACAATCACCAATCGAAGTATACTACAAATCAAAAAAAAGTAGGTTTTTATATAGCAGATATGATAATTGAAGATAGCATTATCCTTGAACTAAAAGCCGCAGAAAGTTTATGTCAAGAGCACGGATACCAACTTTTAAATTACTTGAAAGCAACAAATATTGAAGTTGGATTATTGCTAAACTTTGGGAAAGAACCTCAATTTAAAAGATTTATCTTTACAAACAACAGAAAAAATCTGCGAGAATCTGTTTAAATCTGTGTTATCAGCGGTCAATAAACTATGGAAACAAAAGATCCTTCAAAAATCCACCTCCGCTCCGAGGAG
The DNA here is from genome assembly GCA_043743775.1 of Bacteroidales bacterium. GTDB lineage: Bacteria > Bacteroidota > Bacteroidia > Bacteroidales > Tenuifilaceae > UBA8529. The sequence continues at coordinate 6,665 of JAYTVX010000148.1, forward strand.
ATAACCGAGATAATGGGCATCCCGCCTAGATGGCTGGTTCGCTGGGGAATTACCATTATATTCATTGTAATTGCTGTAGTATTTATAGGTAGTACTTTCTTTCGCTACCCCGATATTGTTTCGGCTCAAGCAACTATTACCAGCGAGAACCCAGTTTCGATAATGGTTTCCAAAGCAAATGGAAAACTCACGAAGATCTTTTGCAGGGATGGTTCGTTGGTTTCAAAAAACGACACCATTGCAGTTATTGAAAATCCTGCGAGGCCCAATGATATTTTCTTCCTATCGAAGCTTTTTCACCGCCTTGACCAAAAAAATCCAAAAGCGGAACTACTACTTAATGTAAAATTCCCCGACAGCCTAGTTTTAGGTGAAGTTCAAGGAGCCTACAATACATTTTCAAGGGCTTATTTTGATCTTAAACTCTTCCAGAAACAGGATTTTCATGCACAAAAAATCAAAGCGATTGAATCGGAAATAAAGCAGTACAACCAGTACTATAATCGTTTATGGAGCCAGAGGAATTTAACCTTTAAAGACCTTGAGCTAACCCAAAAACAGTTTGCCCGTGATTCGCAACTTTTCAAAACAGGAGTAATTGCTGCAACCGAATACGAAAAGTCACAGGCTGTTATTCTCTCAAAACGGCAGATGCTAGAAAGTGCAAGGTTGAATCTTTCGAGCACAGCAATAACAGTCGAAAAGTTAAAACAAAGCATCATAGAAACTCAAATCGATCAGGAGAACCAAACAAAAAAACTGAAAGAGGATTTCATTAATCGTCAAAGCGACCTAGTTAGTAACCTATCATCATGGGAGAAAACCTATCTTTTGATTGCCCCTTCGTCAGGAAAGTTAACCTTCATGAATGTGTGGAGCGATTTACAGGAGGTAAAGTCAGGAGATCGCCTTTTTACAATAAATCCCGAGAATCGGGGTAGTATATTTGCACAGCTTACAATTCCATTCGAAGGTGCAGGGAAAGTGAAAATTGGTCAACGTGTGACCATTAAATTGGATGGATATCCTTACATGGAGTTTGGAATGGTTGAAGGATTTATTGAATCAATTTCAAGCGGTTCGATGGAAAAGGGTTACCCTGCAGTTGTTTCATTACCCAAGGGTGCTGCCACAACCTATGGCGAAGCGTTAACTTTAGACCGTGATCTTACGGGTATTGCCGAGGTTACAACTGAGGATATGTCACTACTTCAGAGATTATTAAATCCACTCAAATATCTCTTAAAAAACAAAATAGCTAGAAGGTGAAATAATTATGAATGAATCAACTAGTGTTATGTTAAATATGTATTGACGTCATTTTGAGCGTTCTTTGCGAAGCAATCGAACTTGCGAGTTCTGCGAAGCTAATTCCATCTATCATTTTGAGATTGCGAGTTCATGGACAGACTCTAATAAATATAACGCTCTGCTGCAAAATAGATCCCTAGTATACGTGACAACAGCTTAAAGTTCTCAATAGATTCATAGCATAATGTCAGGTCAAATTTAATGGCACGGTATTTATGCATCCTCGGTACCATTTTACAAAATCAAAAACCATTTTTTTTTGAATCGTTGTGAAATCGGTCAAGCCTTTACATGAATTAAAAAATAATTACCTTTGCCGACAATGAATAAAACGATTTAATGGTTAAAAAGCGCGAAGCATTAAAGGTTGAACCTTTGGTTAGTTGTATTGTTGATGCTATTCTAGATAAGAAAGGGACAGAGGTTATCTCCCTTGAAATTGGAAAATTACCAAACTCAGTTTGCGATTATTTTATAATTTGTAATGCCGATTCTACAACACAGGTAAATGCAATAGCCGAAAATATTGAGGTTAAGGTTCAAGAACTATTTAAGGAGAAGGTATGGAAATCGGCTGGGTACGATAACTCGATATGGATTGTTCTTGATTTTGTAAACGTTGTTGTTCATGTTTTTCAAACTGAATCGCGAGAATTCTACAAACTTGAAAAGCTATGGGCAGATGCTCCAGCAAAATTTTACACCGATGTGCCACAACCAGAAGTAAAGAAGACAAAACCTAGATCAAAAAAGGTTACTAAATAAATATTTTAACTTAGAATTAATTGTGATTACATTATACCATGGCAGAAAACGATACTAAGCAAGATAAAAAAAAGGACAATATCGACCCAATATTCGGGGGAGATGGAAGCGCGAAAAAAACTCCTAAATTCAATGTTTATTGGGTTTACATTGTTATTATTGCAGCGATTATTCTTCTGAATTTTGTCTACACTGGACGAAATGCAATTGAATCGAACTGGCAAGAGGTTAAGAATAAAATGCTCGTAAATAGTGATGTAGAGCGCATGCTCGTCATTCGAAATCAGGGAAAAGTTGAGGTTTACATCAAAGAGAAGAGCCTTACCAAATATGCTGACAAATTAGGGAAAGGGTTTAATGCGGTACCTAAAACAGGTCCCCATTTCTACTTTACGATTGGCTCCATTGAAACTTTCGAAAAGCAGCTCAACGAAGTTCAGGCAACGGTTCCCGAAGCCGAAAAGATTTATCCTCAGTACGAAGAAAGACCCAACTATTTCAGCGATATAATTAGCTGGCTAATATTCCCTTTACTGCTTATCGGGGTTTGGATTTTTATATTCCGCAGAATGAGCAAAGGAAACGGTGGTGGTGCAGGAAACATCTTTAACGTTGGCAAATCAAAGGCTCAGCTATTCGATAAGGAATCTACATCAAAGATCGATTTTAAGGATGTTGCAGGGTTAGAAGAAGCGAAGGTTGAGGTAATGGAGATTGTAGATTTTCTTAAAAATCCTAAAAAATACACCAATCTTGGTGGTAAAATCCCTAAAGGTGCACTACTTGTTGGCCCCCCAGGCACAGGTAAAACACTACTTGCCAAAGCGGTTGCAGGTGAGGCAAACGTTCCCTTCTTCAGCATGTCGGGTTCCGATTTTGTTGAAATGTTCGTTGGTGTAGGTGCATCACGCGTTCGAGATCTATTCAAACAAGCAAAGGAAAAAGCACCGTGCATCATATTTATCGATGAGATTGACGCAATTGGACGTGCTAGAGGTAAAAATGCAAATTTTGGCGGGAACGATGAGCGTGAAAACACGTTAAATCAACTTCTCACCGAGATGGATGGTTTTGGATCGAATCAGGGTGTAATAATTCTCGCTGCTACAAACCGTGCTGATATCCTTGACAGAGCGTTACTTCGTGCCGGTCGATTTGACAGACAAATACACGTTGAACTTCCCGATAGCAAAGAAAGACTTGAAATATTTAAGGTTCATCTTCGTCCTTTGAAACTCGAAGAGGGTCTTGATATCACATTCCTTGCCAAGCAAACCCCTGGATTTTCAGGTGCTGACATTGCCAATGTTTGTAATGAATCGGCATTAATTGCTGCTCGTAAAAATAAGGAATCGGTTCAAAAACAGGATTTCTTGGATGCAATCGATAGGATTATCGGCGGACTTGAAAAGAAGAACAAGATTATGTCGATGGATGAGAAAAAAACCATTGCTTACCACGAAGCAGGTCACGCAACCGTTAGCTGGTTGCTGGAACATGCAAATCCACTTCTTAAAGTTTCGATAATCCCACGTGGTCGTTCTTTGGGTGCCGCATGGTATCTACCTGAGGAAAGACAAATTACAACTACCGAACAACTACTCGACGAGATGTGCTCAGCCCTTGGTGGAAGAGCATCCGAAGAGGTTACCTTCAACAAAATATCTACTGGTGCACTTAACGACCTCGAAAAGGTTACCAAGCAAGCCTATGCAATGATCGCCTATTTCGGCATGGGTAAAGTAACCGGAAACCTCAGCTACTACGATTCATCAGGTCAGTCAGAATTTTCGTTTGGGAAACCATACAGCGAAAAAACTGCAGAATCGATTGACAAAGAGGTTAAGGAAATGATTGATAAATCATATCAAATCTCAAAGAATATCCTAATTGAAAACAAGGATGGACTAACGAAACTAGCTGAATTGCTCCTTGAGCGTGAAGTAATATTTGCCGAGGATCTTGAGACCATTTTTGGACCTCGAAAATCGATTAGCCGCGAGGAGGAGATCAACAAGGAAATGTTACAAGCACAGCAAAATCAAAACGGAAAAAAAGAAGAACAAGAAAACAAAGAATAAGGATGGAAGATAATTGGTTATCAATTTACTCTACAGACAAAGCCTGGCAAGCAGAAATTGCCAAACAGGTACTAATCGATAATGGTATAGAGGCTGTTGTTATCAATAAAAAAGATTCATCTTACCTAACTTTTGGAGAGGTTGAACTTTATGTTTCGCATGAGGATGCCGAAAAGAGTAAAGAACTTTTAAAGAATATTGGAAATTGAGCAACTTCCTTTTAAGAACTATCAGCGGAATAGTGTTTGTTGTTAGTATTATTGGCGCGCTATTCATCGGAAAAATAACATTCCTACTCGTTTTTTCCGCGATACTGGTATTATCTATGTTTGAGTTTTATACGTTAAGCCTTAAAGCGAGAACTAAACCTCAGCTAATATTTGGATTATTACTCGGGTTACTATTATTTGTTAGCGTATACCTATATGCAACGAAGATAATCGAAGCTCGTTTTTTGCTTGGCTTGATCCCTTTGTTAACGGGTGTATTTATACTAGAGCTATACAGGAATCATAAACGGCCCTTTCATAATATTGCATTTACATACTTAGGGTTATTATACATCGCTATTCCCATAACTCTTTTCAATTTCATCGTATTCAAATCAACCACTCAAGAATATTCCTACGAAATTCTACTCAGCTATTTTATTCTAATCTGGGCAAATGATACAGGAGCATACCTTTTTGGGGTGAGCATTGGAAAGCATAAAATGTTCCCAAGAATTTCTCCAAAAAAATCATGGGAGGGTTTTTTCGGGGGATTAATTTTTACAGCAATTGTTGCTTGGGCTATTTCACTTTACTTTCATAATATTACCTTTGTGCATTGGCTCGTGATTGGATTCCTGGGAGCAATCGTTGGTGTTTTTGGTGATTTGGTTGAATCGATGTTAAAGCGAAGCATCGATATTAAAGACTCCGGTAAATTTCTACCCGGACATGGAGGCATACTCGATAGGTTTGATTCGGTATACTTATCGGCACCAATAGTTTTCGTTTACTTAAAAATAATGATGTTAATTTAATTTTTTTCTATGAGAGTTCACAAAGAGGGGTACACCATTATTACGATTACTTTTTTCGCTCTACTAGCACTAGACTTGATTTTCTATTTCTTACTTGGTAAGATTGGCCTTTATATCATTCTTTTACCTTCGCTTTTCGGATTGGGTTTTGTTTTGCGCTTTTTTAGAGTACCAAAGAGAAATCCTGAGATGAAAAGCAATTGTATTTATTCTCCAGCAGATGGAACTGTTGTTGCCATCGAAGAGGTTGAAGAGAATGAATTCCTTAAAACAAGGTGTATTCAGGTATCGGTATTCATGTCAGTTTGGAACGTACATATCAACTGGTTCCCTTTTAGCGGAACGGTGAAATACTTTAAATATCATCCCGGAAACTTCTTCTTGGCTTGGCACCCAAAATCATCGACCCATAATGAGCGAACCTCAATTGCCGTTGAACGCAATGATGGCATGACTGTTATGATGCGTCAGATTGCTGGCTTTGTTGCTCGTCGAATTATTTGCTACGCAAAGGAGGGAACTATAGTAAACCAAAGCGAACAGTTAGGTTTCATCAAATTTGGATCAAGAGTGGATCTGTTTCTCCCGCTTGATGCTGACATCAAGGTGAAAATAGACCAAAAAGTCACTGGAATACAGACTGTGATTGCTGAGGTAAAGGTGAGAGTTTAGCTTAAGGTCAAGATCGATATTTAGTGATAAGAACTTATTACAGCTAATTCCATATATTAACTTATCAAGAAACATACCCGCTTGCGCGGGTATGTTTCTTTACGGAGTATTCCTGCGAATCCATGATATTTCAAATAGTTTCACGCTAAAGCCGCAAAATGATCGCTTTTCGTTGATGAATGAAAGCTACAAGAGCAATTAGTCGACGTACGATGAGAAATTTATCTTTTTCAATACCCCTTTAGAGTCAAAAATAAAGGTAAACTCACGCATTAACTCTTTACTATTGAGCTTAACAGAATCGTTCTGAGTTATCTCTAAATCGTTGAATGATTTGAAAAAAGCAGCGCGGCTCATTCCAGGAGCAACACCATTTATCAACGGAAACTTACTATCTGTAATCACCCCACCTAAAAGCATCTCGCGATTGAAGTACGTTTTGTAGATAAACACCTCTGATTTTCGATAATGGAACTGAAATATGGTGTCGACCTTTTGATCATCATACTTATTCCTACGAATCATCCGTTTTAGTTTAACTCCTTTATCGAAATGCTTCCTTAACGATGAAACCGTTTCGGTTACCCCTAATGGTTGATCGAGGAAAGCTTTAACCGAAATGGATTGATGACTCTCACGTACTACTTTCTTAATTGAGTTGCAGGAGGAAGCAACAAAAATCAGAAGGATTATATAGATTATTTTTCTCATTTAGAGGGTATTGGTAAAAAGCGAATTTAACCAATTTTGAGTTACGAACACTTCACCACCAGAAAAATATCGCTACAGAAAAAATAGCATCACCCCACCAACGGTAATCAACGCGCCAATCAGCTCCTTAGAGTTAAACTTCTCCTTGAAGATTATGATTGCTGGAGCAATAATTATCACGGGCACTATTGACATAATGGCAGATGCCACTCCAGTCGAAGTATATCTTATCGAAAGCAGCGAAAACGTTACACCCAGAAAAGGACCAAAAATAGCACCGACGGTAATTTTTTTCATGGCAACAGGATTTTTTAATGCGCTAATCAGAGATTTCCATCGATTAAAAAAGAGAATGATCAACCCGAAACCAACAATACCTGTAATCACTCGTATCTGAACAGCAGCAATTACGTTATAGTCCTGCATTCCTATCTTGCTCAACACCAAACCTCCTGCTTGTCCCACAGCACCACCAAATGCAAGAAGAAGTCCTGTTAAAGGGTAATTCAATTTAACCTTTTTCTGAGTCGACTCTGGATCTTCATTATCGGGGTCAATCCCTCTCTTTAGGATAACTAGTGCAATACCTGCAAAAGTTAATAGCATTCCTATCCCCTGTTTTGCATTTAAATGCTCATCAAGAGCTAGCCAGCTAATCAAAGCTGCCATAGGTGGTGCAAGGGCCATTATTAGCATCGATATTCGTGCGCTGATAATTTCGTAGGAACGGAAAAGAAAAAAATCACCAAGAACAAATCCAACTAAACCTGATAGCGAAAGCCACAACCACTGAAATCCACTAGCATCAACAGGGAAAATTAACCCACGAGTAAGCCATGAATAAAGGCTTAGGAATACAAACGCCATACAAAGTCGTATCATGTTGACTGACAGAGATCCAACTTTTCTGCTTGCCCATTCGAAAGCCAAGGCTGTGACTGTCCAAAAAACTGCAGTCAGCAAAGCTGCATACTCACCCAGATGATTGCTAAACATAAGTCTTATATTAAACGATTAGAAAAATAAACACAAATTTTGAAAGCAATAATTCAAAGTTGATTAGCTAAGCAGAAGAATTACAATTCTCAACAACCACTAGATCCTTACTTTACAGCATTGATTAACAAACGCAAATACTTATTGCCAATGCATAATGCTAATTGCTTCCCGGCATTAGAGGGTAAATATGGAAACAGGTTTAGCTGATAACAAAAAATAAAGTCAGATGTTAAATCCATTTTGAAAATTAGCAGATTTGCAGTAGGTTTGAGAAAAATAGGCTGATATGAATACACTGGCAAAATATATTACAATTGGTGCAATTGTAGCTATTATTGGATTTTTACTCTGGTATTTCTCATCAATAATCGTTTACATCCTAATATCAGCAGTACTTTCGTTGATGGGTAAGCCCCTAGTTGATCTTATCTCAAGAATCAGAATAAAGAATTGGCATCCACCTAAAGCTCTTGGCGCAGCGATAGCCCTGGTTGTGATTTGGATACTATTTTACTCCTTTTTCAGGTTGATGATCCCATTGGTCATTGGCCAAGTCAACGAGCTTGGAGCCGTGAATATTTCCGAAATGGTAAATAACTTTTCTCAACCAATCGCTGACTTTGAACACTTTGTTCGTGAATACATCCCGTCTTCAAGTAATTTTTCGGTAAAAGAATTCTTATCGGAGAAGTTAACGCATGTATTCAGCGCATCCCTGATTTCCGATCTATTTAGCTCTACAGCCAATATATTGATGAACTTATTTATTGCTGCGTTCTCCATCTCGTTCATCACATTCTTCTTTTTAAAAGAGGACAAGTTGTTCTTTGAAGGATTCATGATGCTTTTCCCCGAAAAGTTCGAACAGCAAGTAGAGCATGCACTGGTCAGTGTCAATCAACTCCTTCGAAGGTATTTCATTGGTATCATCATTCAAAGTTTTTGTATAATGGTTTTGGATACCATTGGACTTATGATTGTTGGGATCAAATTCGATACGGCAATTGTCATCGGGCTGGTTGCCGGGATATTAAACGTTATCCCTTATGTTGGCCCGTTAACTGGTGCAATTATGGGTATTCTGATTGGAGTGGCAACCAACCTTCAACTCGATTTCTCAACGCAGCTTATCCCGATGATTGGGTACATTCTGCTGGTTTTTGTAACAACTCGTATTATTGATGATGTTTTATTCCAGCCGTTGATTTATTCAAGCAGCGTGAATGCCCATCCTCTTGAAATTTTCATTGTAATCCTAATAGCAGGAAGCATTGCAGGAATTCTCGGGATGCTTTTAGCCATCCCTGCATATACGGTAATCAGAGTATTTGGCAAAGAATTTTTCAATAAATTCAGGGTTGTTGAGAAATTAACCCGAAAAATTTAAAATCAGATTAATCGCTTTTACTATATTTACACAACTAATTGCCAAAAAATGCAAAAGGCTGGACACCTTAGAATTTCCCTTCTGGTTTTAATATTCTGCTTAGGATTAAGCAACGGACTACTTGCCCAAACGGTAAGAGATACGATGGGATTCACTTGGAAACTCATTGAGGTTACTGATCCTTCCGCCGAGGCAAAGATTCAATTTACCCCCATAGTGCTTGCTCCCGCATTGTTTACGGGCTGGGATTTTGGCGATGGCACCTCTAATTTAGTCGATTCAATAGCAACACACTCCTATACTACCCAAGACACGCTGGAAGTTCAGTATAAATTTAAGTTTAACACAAGTGATTCAATCATCACCCGAAAAGTAAACGCTAACACTGCAGCATTCTTCGCAAAGTTAGATTCAAACACTAGGGTTACCTATGCTAGAGTCTTAAGAAGTGCTTTCCTATTCCCATCAAACGACATTGCTACTCATGGAGCTATGCGCTTTGAATGGACTATAAATGGAAACTCAGTTCCTATCTTCGATTACCCTAATGCTGCTGATGGTCAATATCCAAATATCAGATACACCTTTGAGAATAATGGCCCTAATACGGTTATCTTAAAAACTTGGAATATCGCAGATCCAACTAAATTCAAGACGTTCACCCGAATAATAAATATCCAACCCGATTTCACTACAAAGATAAAATTCCCTGTTCTACCTAATGTATTCACTCCGAATGGGGATAAAATTCACGATTTCTTTGAGATACAAACAAGTGGTATATCTCGCCTTGTGTTTAAAGTATTCTCAAGAGGAGGCTCTTTGGTCTACCAGAATCAAGCTAATTTTATTAAGTGGGATGGGACAAATGATAATGGGCATGAACTTCCTGAGGGGATCTACTTCTATATTATTGAGGATCTTGATGGTCAATACGAAAACGCTAAAGGGTTTGTATATATCCTGAGGGGTAAGTAAAATAAAGATTTTTCGCACACCTCTTTTTCTACTTCAATTCTAATTATCTGAAACGGCTCGATAATTTTTATTGATCGATATTTTTAGCCTCACGCAAACTATCTCCCTACTTTTTAGTCTAACCGAATAAACTATTCCTATATGAGAAAAATATGTTTATCAATAGTTGGCATTTCGCTGATTACTAGTTTATCATACGGTCAATCCGGAAACCTCAGCGGTATTGAGTTAAGTCAAATTCGTAAGGCTTACGACCGAAACGATGCCTCAACAAAAGCCATGACCAACGCATTAACCAATAGCGATATAAAAACGCTTGTGGTTAACCGCGAAAACATTGGCAAAACCGATCACCTATTTAAATACCAAATCAAAACAGGTTCAATAACCGACCAGAAAAGTTCAGGAAGATGCTGGATGTTCACGAGTCTGAATACGTTCCGCTCAAAAGTGGCTGACAAGATCAACCTAAGCTCCTTTGAGTTCTCCGAAAGCTATCTCTACTTCTGGGATATCCTTGAGAAATCAAACCTATTCCTTGAGAATACAATTTCAACCGCTGCGAAACCTTGGGATGATCGGTATGTTGAATGGTACTTCAAAGCACCCGTTGACGATGGTGGAATGTGGAGTTCATATATCAACCTAGTACAAAAATACGGAGTGGTTCCCAAAAACGTAATGCCCGAGAGCAATAGCAGTTCAAACACATCGCAGATATTGCGAATGATAAATCGTAAACTCCGCGAGCAGGGTTATTCGATTCGGGAAATGATAGTTGATAAGAAAGTTAAACCCGAAGATGTTCAGAAAGAGAAAGTCAAAATGTTGGGTGATATATACCGAATGTTATGCCTAAATCTAGGTGAGCCACCAACAGAATTCGATTGGCGCTATAAGGATAAAAATGATAAAATCAGCGACACTAAAAAATATACTCCAATATCATTCCTTAACGAAATGCTGCCGGATATCAACTATACCGATTACGTGATGATTATGAACAACCCATCTCGACCTTACTATCAGTACTTTGAGGTTGAAAACTACAGGAACACGAAAGAGGGGGTAAACTGGAAGTATATCAACCTACCGAACGATGTGATAAAACAGCTTTGTATGGCTTCGATTAAGGCTAACGAGCCTTTATATGCATCGTGCGATGTTGGGCAGCAGCTCGACAGCAAAGAGGGCCTACTTTCACTCGATAACTACGACTACGAATCGCTATACGGGATGAAGTTTGGGATGGACAAGAAGGCCCGAATTCTCACCCGCGAAAGCGGATCGTCGCACGGGATGGCGCTGATTGCCTTTGATGTTGATCAAAACGAAAAGCCTATAAAATGGCAGTTTGAGAATAGCTGGGGTAGCACTAGCGGACAAAATGGTTATCTAACCTTTACCGATGAATGGTTTAACGAGTATATGTTTCGGTTTGTACTTCAAAAAAGATTTCTAACCCCTGAGGTGCTAAAGGTTCTCGATCAAAAACCTACCATGACCCCTCCTTGGGATCCGATGTTCTAATATCAACAAAGACAAAACCCCAAGAAATTACTTCTTGGGGTTTACAATTTAGCATTGGGAAATCATTAGAACTCTCCCAGTCTTCTTCTCAGCTCTTTCCCTTTCTCCTCAAACCCAGATTTTCCAAGAAGAGCAAACATATTCTTTTTATACTCCTCAACACCAGGCTGGTCAAAGGGATTAACATTTAATGTATAACCGCTAAGAGCACAGGCCCTCTCAAAGAAATACATTAGATATCCAAGCCAGTATGGGGTTAGTTCAGGAATTGTAATCTTAATACTTGGAACACCTCCATCGATATGAGCAAGAATTGTTCCCTGCTCCGCCATCCGATTAACTTCAGAGTAACGTTTCCCGGAGAGAAAATTGAGTTGATCTAGATTATCAGGATCATTTGGAATAGTTAACGTATTTGATGGGGAAGCAACGCTTAACACTGTTTCAAAAATAATACGCTCACCTTCCTGAATGTACTGCCCCATTGAGTGTAGATCAGAAGTAAAATCCACTCCTGCTGGGAAAATTCCCTTATTCTCTTTCCCCTCACTTTCGCCGTAAAGCTGCTTCCACCATTCTGTCAGGTAATGAAGTTTGGGGGTATAGTTTACCATTATCTCTACATTCTTGCCTTTATGATACAGTGCATTGCGAGCCGCAGCATAGATACAGGCCGGATTCTCGTCGAATCGAACTTCCGCTCCAGTATCATTCTCGGCCTCTTTTGCTCCCGCAATCAAATCGTGAATATTGAATCCGGCAATGGCAATTGGCAATAATCCAACGGGGGTTAGTACCGAGTATCGACCTCCAATATCATCGGAGATGATGAAGGTTCGATATCCCTCCTGATCGGCAAGTTTTCGGAGGGCTCCTTTTGATTTATCGGTTATTGCAACGATTCGTTGGGCGGCCGCCACCTTTCCCACCTTGTTTTCGAGATGTTGCTTGAGTAAGCGAAAAGCAACGGCAGGTTCGGTGGTTGTACCAGACTTAGAAATCACAACAATTGAATAGGAACGATTATCGAGCAACTCAAGAAGTTCCTTATGGTAATCCTCACATATATTTTGTCCAGCAAAAAGTACGATAGGATCCTCTCTTTTAACTAAAATATTAGCAAAACTGTTACCCAGCGCTTCAATTGCCGCTTTAGCGCCAAGGTATGATCCACCAATTCCAACGACCACAACAACATCGCTTTTTGAACGAAGATCGATTGCAACTTGATCAATAGCCTCCAATTCATCAACAGTAGTTGAAGATGGTAGATTTAGCCAACCAAGGAATTCGCTGCCCTTACCAGTTCTGGTTTCTAAGAGTTCCTGATTGTGTATCAATTCATCCTTGTATGCGAATACAAGTTTATTGCTTACAAAATCGTAAATATTACTGATGTCCACTGTTAGTTTAGACATATCAAGAAAGTTTGAATTTATACCTTACTTAAGTTTATTCGTCAATAGTTTCATTTCAATAGCTGGTGAAATATTTTCGTAAAGGATATTATAAACGGCATTACAAATTGGCATTTTCACCTTGTACTTCTTGTTAATCTCCATAATGCAGGCGGTAGCATTGTAGCCCTCGGCAACCATATTCATCTCAAGCATAGCAGATTTTACGGAGTAGCCTTTGCCAATCATGGCACCAAATGTTCTATTACGGCTAAACTGTGAATAGCAGGTAACAAGAAGATCCCCGAGATAAACAGATGTATTAATTTTTCGCTTACTTGGATGCGTTTCTTCAAGAAATCGTTCAATTTCGCGTTGAGCGTTACTAATTAGAACCGCTAAGAAATTATCACCGTACCCTAATCCGTGGGCAATCCCAGCCGCAATAGCGAAAATATTCTTTAAAACAGTACTGTACTCGGTACCGTAGATATCTGTTCCTGTAATCGTTTTAATGTAATGCTGCTCGAATAGCGATGCAATTTCGTGAGCTTTGCTCGCCTCTTTACAGGAACAGGTTAAAAACGAAAGCCGTTCTAAAGCAATTTCTTCAGCATGGGTTGGTCCATAAACGGTCCCAAGTTGGGAAAATGGTATTGAATACTTTTTATGAAAAAATTCGGCAATGGTATTATTATCTTGTGGCACAATACCTTTAATGGCCGACACGATAAATTTACCATTTAAAGATTCCGTAAGAGGTTCTAGCCAAATTTTCAGGTAAGCAGACGGTACAACAAATATCAATATATCAGAGTTTCTTACAACGTCATTGATGTCGTTACTAATTTTCAAATGCGACATATCAAACAGGACAGAGCTTAGAAATTGCGGATTGTGACGATGTTTTTTTAGGTGATCAATAATCTCCTTCTCGCGAATATACCAACCCATTTGAGGTAGATTTTCGTGAAGAATTTTAGCAATTGCTGTGGCCCAACTTCCACTACCAATCACTGATACTCTTTTCTTTGTTTCCATTTTATTGAAAATTAAATAATATGTCGTGTTAATATTTTTTTATTTCTAATCCAGATTACTCCTAAGTAATAAATATGTACAACCCAGCTTGTAAGCCAAAAAGGGGATGGACAAAATATGAGTTTCAAATGATCTTAACCATAAATCTCACAACAATTTTATTCATTATGCAATGAATCTACCTTTTAAAGACTTGTTCAGGAATGATTGAAACAGTAGGTAATTGATTTCTGACTATAAACTTCAGAATATATGCCCCCACTGCGTTTCTTACATTTACATTTTGATGTGTCAGTCTTCAGCTTTCCGCCAGGTTTAACTCCCGCTTTTCGATTGCAGCCAATCCATGTGGTTGTAACCACAAAAATACAGATAAGAAAAACAATACGTTTCAAATTGCTATATTTTTTACAACTACCTATAAACATATTCATGACCATAATTTTGAAGGGCTAAGGTAAATAATAGTTCCATACAGAACCTAAAAAATTCTTAAAAACGGGAATTAGCATATATGTCTACAAAAATAAAATCAGTCGTTATTTGGCATTACACCTCCCCCATAGAGTATAATTAACTAGTCTTCCCAATATTAGACAGGCTAAATAATAACCAGATCTAAATAAGCGTTGAGAAAACAGGCCCATTTTGATATCATTAATTAATTCTACTTTAACAGATTAAGTTTACTGTAAGATTTTTCTGCTTTTTTACCCCTTACCCTAAAGGGAGAAAGCAGAAAAATCAACCCTCTCCCTTTAGGTTTGGGATAAATGGGTTGATTTTTCATGGAATATTCTAATCTGTTAAAGTAGAATAAATATCTATATTTATTTTTACTGAAAGCATTATAGCTAGAATACTTAAAATACCATACTCTTTTTTGATGTAAATTTGCTTTCAGATTAAGATCAACAATGATGACTTGCATACTTGGTAAAACATTAAAAGAGATAGCTGAAATTGTCCTTAAACTCAACGGACAAGAAGAACATGCTAATGAAATCTCAAAATGGATCTACCAAAAAGATACTTTAGCTTTTGAGGAAATAATTACGATTCCCCGTTCTCTCCGAAAAGCTTTGGATGCTCGTTTCTGCATAGGCAAATACAATTCCATACAGATAAATGAATCGAACGACAAAACCCTTAAATACCTATTCGAGAACAATGAAGGGTTTCGATTCGAATCGGTATACATGCCAAGCACCAAAAGGAATACCCTTTGCATTTCCACACAATCGGGATGTAGGATGGGGTGTAGTTTTTGTCTTACAAGTAAAATAGGATTTAAGGGTAATCTATCGACAAAAGATATTCTCAACCAATACTTAAGCATCCCCGAACGAAAAAAGATCAATCGCATAGTGATAATGGGAATGGGCGAGCCCTTCGATAATTATATTGAGGTAAAAAAAGCCGTTGAGATTCTAACCGCCGAATGGGGTGCAGCATTTGGAGCATCAAACATAACCCTTTCAACGGTTGGATTGCACATACCTCTAAAAGAGTTCCTCAAAAAACCGTTCTGTAACTTAGCCATAAGCCTCAACAACCCCCTCAGCGATGAACGAGAAACCCTTATGCCTATCGAAAATACAAACCCTATCGCCGAAGCGGTTAATCTGATCAAAGAAAATCCACTAAAAAAACCGTTAAGGGTCTCGTTTGAGTATGTAGCGTTAAGCAGAGTAAATACCGATGAAAAACACGCTAAGGCAATAGCCATTTTACTTGATGGCATCAAATATCACTTGAATATTATTCGCTGGAATAGCCACAATGGCTCAACCTTCAAATCTCCTGATGAATTAGAACTAAATACCTTTATCAGCTGTTTAAATAGCCATGGCGTACAAACCAGCATACGCCAATCGAGGGGTCAGGATATTGGGGCTGCCTGTGGGCAGATGGCGGGAAATCAAGATGACAAGTTAATAAGTTGATAAGAATTAAAACCTGTAAACAACAAAACTTAACCAAAAAAACACCATGGAATCAAATGCAGTGATAAAAACAATACATAGCCGTAAAAGTGTTCGGCATTTTAACGAAGAGATAGTATCGAAAGAACAAATTGAAGTGCTAATAAAAGCAGGGATGGCTGCTCCATCGGCAAATAACATTCAACCGTGGGCATTCATTGGAATTTCCAAAAGAGATACACTTGATCAACTCGCAAATGGATTGCCCTACGCAAAAATGTTATTCAGGGCAACAGCAGCAATTGTTGTTTGTGGAATCCCTGCAAAGTCTGGAAGCGATAGTCCCGAAGGGTATTGGGTTCAGGACTGCTCAGCCGCTTCACAAAACATTCTACTAGCAGCCGAGGCGCTTGGTTTAGGAGCAGTTTGGACTGGCGTTCACCCGAGAATAGAAAGGATTAAGGTTGTGAGGGATATCCTTGGTATCCCAGAAAGCGTTATCCCCTTAAATGTTATTCCACTTGGCTACCCTGAGGGTATTGAAAAACCAAAGGATAAGTATAAAAAGGAAAACATTATGTGGGAGGAGTGGTAGGAAAAATAAAGTTAAAAGTTAAAAGTTAAATAAAATTTTAACATGCTATTCTATTTATTTAACTACTAAAGAATGTTAAACCTATCAACAATAAGAGAAATGGTTTGTTAAGGATATGGTTTAAAGTTTAGAATTTAAATATTAACTAAAAACAATTAAAATGAAAAGAAAGATATTTATTACGCTCACCATGATTTTGGCTTTTGGCCTTGGATCATTTGCTCAAAATCTGAAAACCGAAAAGGTTAAAGTTTATGGAAATTGTGGTTCATGCGAAAAACGAATCGACAAAGCTGCTAAATCTGTTGATGGTGTTACCAAGGCTACTTGGGATAAAGAAACCATGATGCTTGAGGTTACCTACGATCCAGCAAAAACTAATGTAGAGAAGGTTCAAACAGCAGTTGCAAAAGTTGGTCACGACACCGATGTCGCTAAGGCTGATGATAAAACTTACTCATCGCTTCCAGCTTGTTGCAAGTATGAGAGACCTAAAAAGTAATTTTAAATTAGGCTAATAATAAAAAAACACGCAAAATATTTTGCGTGTTTTTTATTGTTTACTAATGCTTACAGAAGTATCAACTTCTTCATATATGATTTTCCACCCATTTGCAATTTGATAATATATATACCCATTGCATTGTTCGATATATTAAAAGATAAACATCCTTCATTAACAGAATTAATCTGCGTTATCACCTTACCATTTATATCAAAAACACTTACACTTACTAACCCTTGAGATTTTGGAGCAATGATTTTAACCGAACCATAAGTTGGGTTTGGATAGACTAAGACCTCAGCATCAGTTTGTTCTAAAATTGAATTCGACGATTGTGTAACAAAATTCCATGTTGTGCTATTGCTGATACCTGAATAAAAGTTACCAGCAAGATCCTTAATCACATTAGCATCGATATTCAGGTAGTAAGATGATCCACTAATAAACGCGTTAGTCGGATCTATGGTAACTATACTATTCAAAAACGAAATACGCGAATCATTGTAAGGAATAGTTTCAAAAACAGTAGCGTTTGAATTATAGATTGTAATATTTCCAGCAGTCCCCTGAACAATATTTTCATTGAAAGTCATAGCTAGGTTCGCGGTTATATTAACGGTTATGGCATTATCAGTTGGGTAATACGCTTGGACAGCTGGTGGAGTAGAAGGTGACGTACTCTGCGCTAACCAGATTGTACCATTTGTTATTAGCACGCCATTATCAGCGTTTGCTATCCCTCCAATTGGTTCAGTCCAACCAGGGTATGTAGTTCCCGATTGTGCCGTTGCATCTTCGGGTACAGAGTTATCACCAACAGCCACAACCTTACCGCTACCATACGTTGAGTAGGCAACCATTACCCCTGTTTTTCCTGTATTGGAAAACCCAGTCTGATAAACCGATGCTTTAACCGATGGATTATTGGTGGGATTTATAGTCATTGTTGCACCATTGTGAAATTCGATTCCTTCAACACTTCCCTAATACCATGTATAATTGGGTCATCAGACTGAATTGAAACATTTAATGTTGGGATTGCACTTATATTACTACCAGCATCGAAAACAAAACCGAATGGATTATTCTTAATTGAATTATTTGTCATAAAATCATTCCAAACCATAAGGGCATCCCATCCATCATTGTCCCTATCGGCAATTGCATGATCAGCAACCATGAAGAGTCCGCCCCCATTGTATACAAAGTTCAGCATTGCTGTTTTCTCAGAACTTGTAAAAGGGTTATTCGGTTCACAAACCACTAAAATTTTATAGTTTGATAAATCTTGGACATTTGTTGCATCACCGTATGTAATTCGTCCACTTGAGGGTAGCGTTTCAACCCAAAAACCTTGTTTCACCATCTCTACACCCCAGGATGATAAACCACCTAGCCAATAATTCTCAAGAGTAGAAAGTGTAATTCCTGATTGAGATGGGGAAGGAATTGGTTGATCGTTATCAATCACCCAATCGGCATTTCCAGCTGTTTCGTTTTTAGTATTATCGAATAGTATTTTCTGCTGAGCAGTTAATGTCGTAACACTGATTATCAAGCTAATTAAAAAAATAAATCGTTTCATCCTTCACCTTTATTTCAAGAAAATCAAACTACATACATAAACTTGTAGTTAGATAAAACTAACTACAAGAGAAATTCTGCGAAAATAGTAATTCCTTTAATATTAATAAATCCATACCAACTGCTAATATTTCAATCAAAGCAAATATGTTCTTTAATGACGTTTCCAGTTGATAGACTTAAATTAATACCAAGAATATCCTGTAAAATAAAAAAGATCCCATTCAATAAATGAGACCTTTACTTGTATTAATACTTTTTCTTTTACTTTCAGGGTACTTGCAAAATACGCTTATTTGACCTTTTGTCTTTTGTCTTAATACTATTTTCCCTCAACCCACCTCTTCACATCCTCCATCGATGGATTAGGTAAACCAAGCTTGTTCTTTTTATTAAAGCCACATAGATCGTTGAAAAGTTTACCTGCCGATAGGTTCTTGAGCGCATCGGTGGTAACATGTCCCATCTTATTCAAAACGGGGACCCATTCTTCAGGGATACCAATTGCAACAAATGCAGCTGGATCATCCTGACGGGTCTTCGCCTCGGGGCGCATCTGTGGAAAGAAGAGCACATCCTGAATCGAGGGTTGATTGGTCATGAACATGGTTAACCTGTCGATACCAATACCCATACCTGAACAGGTTGGCATTCCATACTCCAGCGCACGTACAAAGTCCATATCGATAAACATCGCCTCGCTATCGCCCTTCTCCGAAAGACGGAGCTGCTCCTGAAAACGATCCAGCTGATCAATCGGATCATTCAGTTCACTGTAGGCGTTGCAAAGCTCCTTACCGTTCACCATCAGCTCAAAACGCTCAGTTAAATCTGGGTTGCTTCTATGACGTTTACAGAGGGGCGACATCTCGATGGGGTAATCCATAATAAATGTGGGCTGGATAAAATTATGCTCGCACTTCTCCCCAAAAATGGTATCGATTAGCTTGCCTTTACCCATCGTTGCATCAACATCAATGGCTAAAACCTTGCAAATCTTATGAAGTTCCTCCTCATTCTTCCCGTTGATATCAACACCAGTGTACTCCTTAATGGCATCAGCCATGGTAACTCTGCGGTAAGGACGTTTAAAGTCGATCTCCTTATCGCCAACCATCACCTTCGTTGTGCCGTGTAGAGCCATAGCCACTCTTTCGATCATCTCCTCGGTGAAGTTCATCATCCAGAAATAATCCTTAAAGGCCACATAAATTTCCATAACGGTAAACTCGGGATTGTGGGTACGATCCATCCCCTCGTTACG
>JAYTVX010000149.1:0-2099 GCA_043743775.1 Bacteroidales bacterium
TAATAGAACTATTTTCGAAAATAAAGCTACCGGCTTTATCTAAATAAATATTTTTTCTATCTTTACTTGATTGCTTTTATGTAAAACATCTTTTATCCCTAGTTCAACCATGACGAGGAGATTAATTTTTTTTATAGTCGTATCCATACTGTTTTCATCATGTAATTCTTGCAGGAATTCTAATTCAGGCAAAAATCTTAATGCTGATTTTGATATTCCCGACTCGTTAAAGGAAGGGAAACCCCTTGCCATCTCTGCTGCCGTTATTGACGATATGGTACAGAATATTGCCTCCCCTATCGAAACCGCAGCTATTATCAAAGGGCTGAAAATTCCATTCAATAAAGATTTAATTGCAAGCACAAAATATTCTGAGAATTTCAATACGAACTTTGCAAAAGCGTTAGGATTGGGAATGTATGGGTGTGATTTGGGCTATCTCAATATGTATGGTAAAACATCATTAGTGTTAGACTATATCACCACAATCAGAACTTTAGCGGATGGAATTCAGGTTGGTCAGTTTTTCGATTTTTCAACGCTGAAGAGATTGGCAACAAATAACGAAAACATCGATTCCTTGGTCTTTATTTCACAGCAAAGCATGACCCGGATTGATGATTATCTTCGACAAAACAACCGCTCGAACCTTAGTGTTGTAATTGTTGCTGGGGTTTGGATCGAGGGTCTTTACTTAACCTCCATCGTGGCCGATGAAACGAAACACATTAAAATGCGCGAGACCATTGGCGATCAAAAAGAGATTATCAACCAGTTAATGATTTTGCTTTACAATTATCGAAGAGATCCCAATATCGCAGGCCTAATAAAAGACTTTGAGGAGATTAAAAAGCTCTACAGTGACGTTAAAATTACCATTCAAGTTGGTGAGACGGAAATGATAGAGAAAAACGGGACTCTAACCTATAAACAAAATGATATTCAAACCATCGACATGAGCGATGAAACCTTCAAAAAAATCCTCACAAAGGTTCAAGAGGTTCGAAGTAAACTTTTAAAAGGATAACAATCTATTTATATGAAAAATAAGTTCCTAATCTTTGCATTTTTCTTTTTCCTTTTGGGCTTCGCTGGAACCACATTTGCCCAAACAGAGGATGAGCTTGTCGAAATTTGTGGTATGATTGCCAAGGATGCCACCTATCTTAAAGATTTCAAAATCCGACTAGATGCTGGCGACCCTCCCCCTCTGCAACGATTCTCGGTAATTCTTAAAAAGGATATCAAGTATCGTTTTTCAGTATGCAACTCCAAGGATCAGGAAGGAAAAGTCATCTTGGAACTTTTCGACAACAATAGGCTTATAGCATCTACCTATGTTATTGCATCAGGAAAGGATTACCCTTATATCGATTTTCCATGTTCAAAAACGGGTGCTTATCACCTTTCATTCAAGTTTAAGGACGGAAAGCCTGGGCTTGCGGTTGGATTGCTCTCGTTAGTAGAATCAATGTAAAATATAAAACCCCCGACTTGAAGCCGGGGGTTTTTCATTACTTCTCAATTTCTCTCACTAACTGGTGTATTTCCATCCAAGTCTTCTCATCCATTTTCGGACCAACCACCTCAATAACCTTCCCCGAAAGGATTGCACCAATTTGACCGCATTTATTAAGGGGTAAATCTTTTGCTAAACCATATATAAATCCAGCAGCATATAGATCTCCTGCACCGGTTGTATCGACACAGTTAACCTTTATGATACCAACATTCACCACTTCATCCCCTCGTTTAATCAACGAACCTGCAGAACCTAGCTTTACAACAGCAATATCAACTTTCGATGCTAGTTCGTGAAGAGACTCCTCGGGCGATTTGCCCGTAAATGCCTTAGCCTCCTCCTCGTTGGCAAAGATAATATCAACGTACTTCTCAATCATCTCCTTAAGAAATTCTCGGTTTGCTTCAACTACGTTATAGCTTGCCAAATCCAAGGATACTTTCACTCCTTTTTCGTGAGCAAGACGCATCGCCTTCCTAATGAGATCTTGGTTTTGAACCAAATACCCCTCGATATGAAAAAAACTGAAGCCATCGAACATATCAGGGGTTAAATCCTCGGGGACCATCTCAATGGC
>JAYTVX010000150.1:0-4768 GCA_043743775.1 Bacteroidales bacterium
CCACGAAACGAATCACCAATTACATTCTGAATTGCCATATCGGCTGTGTAACGAGAACCATCATAAATATTTGATGTTTCGCGATACGGAGAATCAGTACCCGAAACATCATGATGATCGCGACCTAGTACGATTGGGGCAGAAACGCTACCATCCTTGATGGCCTTATTGAATGCTTCGGCTATTTTTATTCTACCCTCAGAATCTGCATAGAGAATTCGAGCCTGCGAACCTACCACAAGTTTATTCTTAGCAGCCTCTTTAATCCAGTGAATGTTATCCTGAAGTTGGTTTCTTATATCATTCGGAGCAGTTTTAGCAATCTCTTCCAACACTTCAGCGGCGATTCTATCGGTTACCTCTAGATCCTTCGGATCGGACGAAGCACAAACCCAACGGAAAGGTCCAAATCCATAATCAAAAAATAAAGGACCCATGATATCCTGAACATACGATGGGTATATAAAATCACCATTTGGTTTTAGCACATCAGCGCCTGCTCGGCCACTCTCCAACAGAAAGGCGTTACCATAATCGAAGAAGTACATACCGCCATTCACCATTGCATTTATGGCTTTAACATGTCTGCGAAGGCTTTCATATACTTTATCCTTGAAAAGGTCTGGGTTTTCAGCCATCATTCGATTAGATTCCTCGAAGCTTAGCCCAGCAGGGTAATACCCTCCAGCAAATGGATTATGTAGCGAAGTTTGATCGCTGCCCAAATCAATACGGATTTTTTCTGCAACAAGTCTTTCCCATAAATCGACGATATTACCAAGATAAGCTAGTGATACTGCTTCCTTATTGGTCACCGCCGAACGAATTCTGGGCATCATCACATCAAGACTTTCAAAAATCTCATCAACCCAACCCTGACTATGACGGGTATGTAACGCTTTCGGATTGACTTCAGCAATAATACCCACCATTCCGGCAATTACTGCAGCTTTTGGTTGAGCTCCCGACATTCCGCCTAATCCCGATGTTACGAAAGTCGTTCCACGAAGATCGGTTTCACCTGCTTTCTTTCGCATCCTACCTGCGTTCATAACAGTAATGGTTGTTCCATGCACAATCCCTTGGGGGCCAATATACATGAATGAACCAGCTGTCATCTGACCGTACTGAGTAACACCAAGCGCGTTATACTTCTCCCAATCGTCTTTACTTGAGTAATTTGGAATCATCATCCCATTGGTAACAATAACTCTTGGAGCATCTTTATGTGAAGGGAAGAGCCCCATAGGATGTCCCGAGTAGAGCGCAAGGGTTTGCTCATCGGTCATTTCGGCAAGGTATTTCATTGTGAGCAAGTACTGAGCCCAGTTTTGAAAAACGGCCCCATTACCTCCGTAGGTAATCAGCTCGTGAGGGTGCTGAGCAACGGCATAATCGAGGTTATTGCTCAGCATCAGCATAATTGATGCTGCCTGTATTGATTTATGGGGGAAATCGCTGATGTTCCGTGCATAAATTTTGTAATCAGGACGGAAACGATACATGTAAACACGACCATACTCCTTGAGTTCGTGTGCAAACTCCTCTGCCAAAACGGCATGATGCTTAACTGGGAAATATCTTAGAGCATTCTTAATGGCAAGCCGCTTCTCCTCTAGAGTTAATATCTGTTTACGCTTAGGAGCATGATTAACTGTTGAATCCCATGCTTTTAGAGAAGGGAGTTCCTCAGGAATACCCTGAAGTATTAATTTGTGAAAATCTTCTTTAGTCATAGCGATGTTGTTGATTTTTGTATCGTTTCGTTTTGCAAAACTACAATAATTCAGGAAAAAAATGATGACACCATGTCTCAATTAATACAAAAATGATTTTTGCATGCTATTTGATAAATACCCGTATATTTGTTAACTAAACAATTACTAATATGAAAAAGTGGATTATTATTGGAGGTATCCTCCTTGTAGTTTTTTTAATTTACTCATCGATAAGTGGCTCTTACAATAAGATGGTTCAGAAAGATGAAGAAGTTAAAGCACAATGGGGTAATGTTGAAAATGTTTACCAACGTCGGAGTGATCTAATTCCAAACCTAGTCAGCACTGTAAAAGGATATGCTAATTTCGAGCAGAAAACATTAACCGATGTAATTGAAGCAAGATCAAAAGCAACACAGGTAAAGATATCTCCTGAAAATCTTAATAAAGAAAGCCTTAAGCAATTTCAATCTGCTCAGGGAGAGCTTAGTAGTACCCTATCGAGGTTGATGATGGTTGTTGAACAATACCCTAACCTAAAGGCTAATCAAAATTTCTTAGATCTTCAGGCTCAATTAGAGGGTACTGAAAATCGAATTGCCGTTGAACGTAAGAGATTCAACGATCTAGCCCAAGAATATAATACTTTAATCCGTCAATTCCCTAAAAACATCTGGGCTAACCTATTCGGATTTGAGAAGAAAGTTTACTTCGAAGCAGAACAGGGCGCCGAAAAAGCACCAAAGGTTAATTTTTAGAAGCTAAAATAAAGTGACATGCAACGAGGAGCAAGTGACAAGAAAATAATTCTGTTACTTGCTACTTATTTTTAATAGCAACTCAATACTACAACAATTAACCAACAACAATTATCACCATGCGACCAGTTGACCATTTTACCAAGGAGCAGCAAAATCAGATAGTCGAGGCTATCAAGCAGGCTGAGTTTAATACATCAGGCGAAATACGCGTTCATATTGAGGAGAAATGCAAGAAAGATGTACTCGATAGAGCCGCTGATGTTTTTGCAATGCTAAAGATGCATAAAACTGAACTTCGTAACGGTGTGCTATTCTACCTTTCAATTGAGGATCGTAAGTTTGCAATACTAGGTGATGCTGAGATTAATGCTAAGGTTCCTGCAGATTTTTGGGACTCGGTAAGGAACGCTGTTCTCGACCAATTTAAATTGGGAAACCAAACTGAGGGTTTAGTGAAGGGCGTATTAATGGCTGGTGAAAAATTAAAGGCTCATTTCCCCTACCAAAAAGATGATGTGAACGAACTATCAGATGAAATATCTTTCGGTAAATAAAACTCCATGAACATGAAAATTTTAAAAAATCTACTAGCATTATTATTAATGCTATCAACATCTACAATTTTTGCTCAGGAGTTACCGAAACCAATGGATCCTCCTCGCCTAGTCAATGATTTCGCTGGATTGTTAAATCAGGATGAGGCTGCAAATTTAGAAGCCAAGCTGCGCAATTACCACGATTCAACCTCAACCCAAATATATATTGTAATCGTTAACGATCTTCTTGGGTACGATAAGTCGGATTACGCAACAAGATTGGGCATTGAATGGAAGATAGGTCAAAAGAGTAAAAATAATGGTGTTGTAGTTCTGGTTAGACCCAAATCACAATTCACTAAAGGGGAGGCATTTATATCCATAGCTTATGGTTTAGAGGATGTTATCCCTGATATTACTGCCAATCATATCGTTAACCTCGAAATGATTCCATACTTTAAACAGAATCAATACTATCAAGGTCTCGACGCAGCAACGACTACCATTATAAACCTTGCAAAAGGAAAATTTACTGCGGAGCAATACAACAAGAAGGGATCATCATCTGGTAATTTTATTATCATTATTATCATTGCTTTTATACTACTCTCTTTGATCTTCAGAAAGAACTCAGGAACAAGAGGGAAAACAATGGGAAGTAATATCCCTTTCTGGTTAGCATTAGGTATGCTGTCAGGCAGCAGCAATAGTGGTGGTTTTGGTGGTTTTTCTTCTGGCTCAGGTGGTTTTGGAGGTGGAGGTTTCGGCGGCGGTGGCGGCGGAAGCTTTGGAGGTGGTGGTGCTGGTGGAAGCTGGTAGTTGAAAAAAGTTAAAAGAAATAAAAAAGAGGCGGAAATTCCGCCTCTTTTTTATTTTATCAATAAAGTATTACTCTACGTTATCTCCTGAAAATCCATCATCAACGAGAATTCTACCGCAATACTCGCAAACAATAATCTTTTTACGAATCTTGATATCAAGCTGACGTTGTGGCGGAATCTTATTGAAGCACCCTCCGCAAGCATCACGCTTAACAGTAACAACGGCTAAACCATTGCGTGCATTAGTTCTAATTCTCTTGTATGCAGTATAAATTCGTTGTTCAATCATCTCAGAGTAGGCATCAGAGCGACGGCTTAGCTCATCTTCCTCTTTCTGTGTTTCTGCGATGATATCATCTAACTCAGATTTCTTATTCTTCAGGTCAATAGAACGCTCATCAAGCAATGCTTTAGCCTGATCAATGATTTGTTTCTTTTCCTTTGCCTGCTGAGCGAACTCACGAATTCTCTTCTCGCAAAGTTCAATCTCAAGCTTCTGATACTCTAGTTCTTTTGAAAGTGAGTCGAATTCACGGTTATTGCGTACATTACTCTGCTGCTCTTCATACTTCTTTATATGATTCTCAGCATCTTTAATCTCCTGTTTCTTCTTAACGCCTATCGCTTCAATCTCTTCAACTTCTTTTTGAAGGTTGCCAATTCGGGTTTCAAGTCCTTCAATCTCATCCTCAAGATCCTGAACCTCAAGCGGAAGTTCTCCGCGCAGGGTCTTTATATCATCAATTTTAGAATCAATGGTCTGAAGTTCATAAAGAATCTTTAACTTCTCCTCAACAGAGAGTTCGGTGGTCTCAACGGGCTTATTCTTTTCTGCTGCCATACCTTACTTATATGTAATTAATTGGGTTGGTTTTTATTTCTGATTTGAGAACTGCAAATTTAGGGAAATTTTTCAATAGATATTCATAAAA
>JAYTVX010000151.1:0-10103 GCA_043743775.1 Bacteroidales bacterium
ACCACGCTTTAAAAAAGAGGCCGTAAATGCTATAATGTCATTCTACGGTACCTTTGCCAAAATGCTTAGCGACCTGAGCTATAGTAACATCAAACTTGCGAGTACACTAGAAGGTCGCAAACAAGCAGAGGAGGAAACCAAAAAAAACGAAGCCCGACTAAATCGAGCTGAAATTGCCTCCAAATCAGGTAACTGGGAGTTAAATCTTGATTCCAAAATAATGATCAGCTCCGAGGGCGCACAGAAAATTTACGGTGTAGAGAAAGACCAATTTAACTATGCGGTTATTAAGAATATTCCACTTCCAGAGTACCGCTCATTGCTCGATGCTGCTCTTAAAGGTTTGATAGAAGAGGATAAAACCTACGATGTTGAATTCAAGATTAAAACCGCTGACAATGGTGAAATCAAGGTTATTCATTCCATCGCTATAATCGACAAGGAGAAAAAAGTTCTATTCGGAATAATACAGGATATCACTGATCGAAAATCCCTTGAAAATGAAATTGAAAGAGAACGGCTATTGCTGAAAGATCTCATAAATACTCAACCTGAAGGAATTTACCGATTAAAGGTTCGCCCTGCAGAGCAATGGACTGCCGACAATTGGAATGCTGAGATGAGATCATTGTATTCGGTTGAACTTGTGAGCGATCGGTTTTGTGATATCCTTGGGATTACAAAAAATGATTTCATCATAAATCCTGCGCTGATTCCAGACTTAATCCTTCCGGAGGATAGCGCCAACTTTAATCAACAAAATGCAAATGCCATCAACACCAAAACAACGTTTCGCTGGGAAGGACGGATTACTATTAAAGGAGATGTACGTTGGATTTACTTCGAATCGATTCCACGGGATATTGGAAACGGAGAGATGATCTGGACTGGCGTTATTCAGGATATTACCGAACGCAAAAAAGTCGAGGAAGAGCTTATCTTGGCGCGAAAACTCTCGGATTCCCTAATTAGCAATCTTCCTGGAGTGTTCTATCTCTTCAATTCAGAAGGAAAATTCTTGCGATGGAATCAGAATTTTGAAAATGTTAGCGGGTATTCATCCGAGGAATTTGCCAAAATAAGTCCGTTAGATCTATTCCAAGGAGGGGAAAGACAGCTAATCGATCAACATATTCAAAAGGTATTCAACGAAGGCAGTACCGAGGTAGAAGCAATGCTTACCTCAAAGGAGGGTAAAACTATTTCTTACTATTTCACAGGGCATAAAATAGAATACGACCATAAACATTATCTTATCGGAGTTGGATTTGATATATCGGCACGAAAACTAGCAGAGGAAGAGCTAAAAGAAAGCGAGGTGAAATTCCG
This sequence comes from Bacteroidales bacterium, assembly GCA_043743775.1. Classification (GTDB taxonomy): domain Bacteria; phylum Bacteroidota; class Bacteroidia; order Bacteroidales; family Tenuifilaceae; genus UBA8529. The sequence continues at coordinate 1,330 of JAYTVX010000151.1, forward strand.
TAACCTTTTCGAACATTCCCCGGTAGGTAAATCGATGACCGGAATTGATGGAACACTCAATGTTAACAAAGCTTTTTGCAATCTCTTAGGTTATTCGGAGGAGGAGTTAACGGCTAAGAAATGGATGGAAATTAGCCATCCTGATGATATTCGAAAAACCTCAGATTATGTTACGGCATTACTAAAGGGCAATATTATTAATGCTCGCTTTGAGAAAAGATATATCCATAAGAATGGTAGTACAATTTGGACTGATATATCTACCTATCTACAAAAAGACAAAGATGGTAAACCACTTTACTTCATCACAGCAATTCTAGATATGACCGAGCGAAAACGGGCTGAAGAAGAACGAGTTAAACTTTTTAATATCATCGATAATAGCCTGAACGAAATTTATATTTTTAACTCAACTACCCTGAGATTTGAATTTGTGAATCAAGGTGCTTTGCAGAATATCGGTTACACGCTGGATGAAATGAAGAAAATTACACCGGTTGAAATTAAGCCGGAATTCACAAAATCAGGTTTTAGAAAGAAGATTGAAGCACTACTAACAGGCGAACAAAAGATGCTTAATTTCTCTACGATCCATAGGAGAAAAGACGGCTCCACCTATCCGGTGGATATTCACCTTCAACTGTTTAATCAGGAGAATAAAAAAGTATTTTTTGCCATTATAAATGACATCACTGAACACAAACGGGCTGAAGCGAAAATTCGGGAAAAGGATGTCCAGTTTAGGAAACTTTCTTCGAATTTACCCGACCTGATTTTTCAATTTACTCGAAAACCTGACGGAACATATATTGTTCCTATCGCATCCGAAGGAATCAAGAATATTTTTGGATGTTCGCCCGAAGATGTAGTTGATGACTTTGGCCCCATTGGCAGGGTAATTTTCCCTGAGGATGCTGCTCGGGTAATTAGCGACATTGAATACTCTGCTGAGCACTTAACCTATTTTACCTGTGAGTTTAGGGTGCAAATACCCGGAAAGCCAATTCAATGGATTTTATCAAGATCAACACCCGAGAAATTGGCTGATGGGAGCATAACCTGGTATGGCTTTAATGCAGATATCACCAAGCGTAAAGAGGCAGAGGAGAAAATAAAATGCTGGAACGAAGAGCTGGAACAAATAGTAAAGCAAAGAACTTCTGAACTGAACGAAACCATTGAAGAGCTGGAACAGCAAAGCAAGGTGTTTGTTGGTCGCGAGCTGAGGATGATTGAGCTCAAGGAGCAGATTGCTGAACTGGAGAAGAAAATAGCAGGGAAGGCTGAAGGCTGATAGGCTTAAGGCTGTTAGGAAGAATGTGATCCTAATTCTACCTAAACCGCTGTAGACTAAAAGCCTACAGCCTAAATAAAAAAATGAAATCGATGTATTTTATGTATTCTGATTACAATAGATAAAGAATAAATAGCATGAAGTTACTCGACATGCGTACAGTAATCATCATCTATGTGCTAATCCAGCTGGTTAGCACTTTGGTGATCGTTTTGCTATGGCGCCAAATCCGGAAACGGTTTGCAGGAACATCCTATTGGGTTATTAATTATGCATTACAAACCACAGGACTATTCCTTATCGCTTTAAGAGGCGTTATACCCGACTGGATCTCCATTGATCTTTCCAATTTGCTCGTAATGATCGGTTCACTGCTTGGATTGATTGCATTGGAGAAGTTTGTTGAACGAAGAACCAATCAGATTTATAACTATTTATTAGTGTTGACTTTTATAGCTCTTCATGTTTGGTTTACATTTATTCTACCCGATCTGGCATTGCGCACTCTCAATTCATCGGTATTCTTTACTTTAATCTGGTTTCAATGCGCCGGGTTGCTTTTATACAGGGTTTCGAATGAGATAAGAAAATTCACCAGAGGAGTTGGTATTGTATTCGGATTATATTGTTTAGTAAATTTATTGAGAATTGTTGATTTTTTTGTCTCAGATCACAAATCCAATGACTATTTCCATTCAACCGAATTCGAGGCTATGGTTCTTGTTGCCTATCAGATGCTATTTGTGCTATTAACGTACCATCTTTCGCTTATGTTTAATAAGCGGTTGTTGTCGGATATTGCTGCGGAGGAGGAGAAATTTTCCAAAGCATTTTACTCCTCTCCTTTTGCCATTACTCTTACTAGACTATCCGATGGAGAAGTTTTTGAAGTAAACGATAGCTTTCTAAAAATAACTGGGTATGAACGATCTGATGTTATAGGTAAAACTTCAAAAGAACATCATGTTTGGTATAGAGAGCAGGACCGGGAGATAATCATCGAAGAGCTAAAAAAGCACGAAAAGGTCTCAGAGAGGGAATTCCAATTTAGAATTAAATCGGGCGAGGCTATTACGTGTATCTATTCTGCGGAGATTGTTACCATTAAAAACGAAAAATGTATCCTTTCCTCCTTAAACAATATAACCGAGCGTAAACTTGCCGAGAAACAACTTTATGAAACTTCAGAATACCTCGAAAACTTATTCAATTATGCCAATGCCCCAATCATTGCCTGGGATACTGATTATCGGATTACAAAATTTAATCATGCATTCGAAACGTTGACTGGTAGAAGTTTTGACGAGGTGGTTGGTCAAAAACTTGATCTTCTCTTTCCTGTACAAACAAAAGATCAATCGCTAAGTCATATTTATCAAACAAGCAAGGGTGAAAGATGGGACGTTGTTGAGATCGAAATTCAGAATGTCAATGGGGAAATAAAAACAGTGATATGGAACTCTGCAAATATCTTCGATTCTGACAAAGTAAAGATTATTGCAACTATTGCTCAGGGGCATGACATTACCAAAAGGAAAAAAGCAGAAGACGAAATTCAAAAGCTCAACCAAGAATTGGAGCAACAGGTTCAGCGTCGAACAGCCGAGCTGAGCAAAACAATTACCGAACTCGAATTGCAGAGCAAGACTTTTGTTGGGCGTGAGCTGAGGATGATTGAACTTAAAAAGCAGATTGAAGAGATGGAGAGGAAAATAGGCTTTTAGGAAGATAAAACTAGCCCTTCCTAAATCGCTAAAACCTAAATTGCTACAGCCTAACCTAAAAACTCTATAGCTATATATTAAAGTGAGCAAATGAACCTGATTATCGCATTTCTAACTGGTTTGACTACAGGAGGTCTAGGTTGTCTGGCTATCCAAAGCGGATTGCTGGCCACTGCGCTTGCACATCAACTCGAGTTGGATATGGTTACAAATAGCAACAATATCATCAATACAAATTCTCGATATCATATCATTAAACCTCTCCTGCTATTCCTTGCCGCCAAATTAATCACCTACACTGTAATTGGATTCCTGCTGGGTGCCTTCGGAGCAATTCTCCAGGTTACCCCTCTGATGCGTGCTATCCTAATGATTACAATTGGGTTCTTTATGCTGGGGAATGGTCTACGCATGTTAAAGGTTCATCCCCTATTCAGATACTTTGTTGTTGAGCCTCCTTCGAACATTACTCGATTTATTAGCCGCACTTCAAAGACTTCGACCTCATCGTTCGCACCTCTTTTTCTGGGAGCATTGACCGTACTGCTTCCTTGCGGAATTGCTCAGAGCATGATGGCCTCTGCGATGGGTACTGGTAATCCCTTACAAGGAGCATCGATTCTATTTGCATTTACTCTTGGAACAACGCCTATATTCTTTGCTGTCGCTTTTTTCGCCACCCGCTTGGGTTCCGTTCTGGAAAAAAATCTAACCCGAATTGCCGCTGTTATTCTAATTGTTCTTGGGCTTATCCCTATTAACTATGGACTTAATCTTGCTGGATCTCCTGTATCTTTATCAAAAGTATTTGATCATTTATCCTTTGAATCAAATACTCTTGTTGAAATAAACGCTACCACATTACCCAAAAATAAATCAGTAATTACGGTAATTAAGCATGGCTATGCACCGAATGTACTTCACTTGGTAGCCAATAAACCCGACACAATTATTTGGGTAACAAATGGTGTAAAAACTTGTGCGTTATCCATAGTAATCCCTAAATTGGACTACGAGAAAACGTTTCCCGATAGTGGTCAGGTTATTCTCGTTATACCGGCACAGAAAAAAGGAACAGTCATAGAATATTCGTGTTCAATGGGGATGTATCATGGAAGGCTAGTGTTTGATTTAGATTAACTGGTTTAAATTATGGGAAATACTATAAAAAAAATCTTCCGCATACCGAATATGGATTGTCCCAATTGCGCTATGCATCTGGAAGAGCTGGAAGATAAAATTCCAGGGGTAACTCATATTTCTGCCAGCTACAAAAAGCTGACCATGGAAGTGGAGTTTGATGATACCATAGTAACTACTGAAACGATAATTATCGCAGCCCATGAAATTGGGTATAATGCAGAGCTAATTGTCGGAGAAAACAGGAGCGAACTTACAACAACAATACTTCCCATAATCGGTATGACGTGCTCCAATTGCGCAGGAACCATTGAACGTCAAGTTCGCAAAATAACCGGTATTATTGACGCTAATGTGGATTTTGCTGGGGAGAAGCTAAACGTCAATTTTGATCCATTGCAGATCATCGAACAAGATATCATTGCACGTGTAAAACAGATTGGTTATGGTATTGCTACAGGCAAAGTAGAACTGCCAATCACAGGCATGCAGGACAATTCTGATGCCGTAATGCTTGGAAAACAACTTGCACGACAAAATGGTGTACTCTCAGCCAATGTTAGCTATGCAACGGAACATGCCATTCTAGAATATATCCCCAATGTAACAAGTATTGCTGAACTTACAGGAATAATTCGTAAAGTAGGCTTCGATATTGTTCATGTTGGCGAAACCGAAGAGATCGAGGATGTTGAAGCCAAAGTTCGTGCTTCAGAAATAAAAACTCAAAAGCGATTACTGATAATTGGTTTGGTTTTTACGATACCACTCATTGTTTTCAGCATGGCTCGCGATTTTCGCCTTGTTGGGTTCGAATACGATCAATTTGCGATGCTTGTTGCAGCAACTATTGTTCAATTTGTTGTTGGGTGGCAATTCTATATTGGTGCATACAAGAGCCTTCGGGCAGGAAGCACAAATATGGATGTTCTAATCGTAATGGGTTCATCGGTTGCCTACTTTTCGAGCCTACTGGTAACATTAAGGGTTCTTGATAATCCAAATGTCTACTTCGAAACTGGTGCCGCTATTATAACCCTTATCCGACTAGGAAAATATTTGGAAACAAAAGCTAAGGGTAAAACTTCAGAAGCACTAAAAGCTATAATGGGCTTGCGAGCCAAAACAGCTTGTATAATTCGTAATGGCAAAGAGATTATCATCAATATAGAAGATGTTGTGGTAGGCGATACCGTGCTTGTTCGCCCTGGTGAAAAGGTTCCCGTTGATGGTATTATCATAGAAGGGAAATCGGCTTTCGACGAATCGATGATCACCGGAGAATCGATGCCAGTTAGCAAAGGTCCGGGTGATGAGGTAATTGGGTCAACCATTAACCGCGAAGGGTTAATAAAATTCGAAGCTACGAAAGTTGGCAAGAATACTACGCTTTCACAGATTGTACGGATGGTACAAGAAGCTCAGGGTAGTAAAGCTCCAATTCAAAAAGTAACCGATGAGATCGGAAAGTACTTTGTTCCTATTGTTATCGGGTTGGCACTGATCACTTTCATTGGATGGATTATGGTTGCTCAAAGTGATTGGACTGGAGCAATGATGAATGCTATAGCAGTACTAGTAATTGCTTGCCCATGTGCAATTGGCCTTGCAACGCCAACGGCGATAATGGTGGGCACATCCAAGGGTGCTGAGAATGGAATTCTCTTCAAGAGTAGTGAAATGCTGGAACGTGCTGGTCAAGCAAATATAGTTGTGCTCGATAAAACAGGAACAATAACAAAGGGAGAACCAGAGGTAACTGATATTGTCGCAACATCACTTCACAATGCGGATGAAGTACTTCGTTTTGCAGCCATTGCAGAGCGTGGTTCGGAACATCCCATTGGCCGCGCCATTGCAAGGGCAGGAATAGACAAGAAACTACCGCTGACAGAGGTACAAAAATTTCAGGCGGTTAGCGGTTTTGGTATTCGTGCCACAGTTGAAGATACTAATGTGATTATTGGCAATCTGCGTTTAATGCAGAATGAAGGCATTTTAGTTACAGAACTTGATGGAGATGTCTCACGCCTACAATCAGAGGGTAAAACGGTTATGATTGTCGCTATTAGCGATGCCAAAAGCACAGAGATTGCCAAACCAATTGGTCTAATCGCCGTTGCCGATACGGTAAAACAAGGTTCTGTCGAAGCCATTGCTGAACTATATAAACTCGGCCTCGAAGTATTGATGATTACCGGTGATAATCAATCCGCTGCTGAGGCCATTGCAAAACAGGTTGGAATCGATAGAGTAATTGCCGAAGTTCCACCCGAAGAAAAGGCGAATGAAATTAAAAAACTACAGGCTGCCGGTTCTTTGGCTAACCTAGCTCACCCAAAGGTGATCATGGTGGGCGATGGTATCAATGATGCACCAGCGCTTGCGCAAGCCGATGTGGGCATAGCCATTGGTACTGGAACCGATGTAGCAATTGCTACAGCAGGTATCACGCTTATCAGTGGTGATTTACACGGAATTGGAAAAGCTATTTCATTATCGCGCGGAACATCAAAAACCATCACCGAGAATTTAATCTGGGCATTCTTTTATAATATTGCATTAATCCCAATAGCAGCATATGGTCTACTCAGTCCAATGTTTGCTGCTGGTGCGATGGCATTCAGCTCTATATTTGTTGTAACCAACAGCCTACGTTTACGGGGATATAAACTACAAACATTCTCCGCTCCTAAATCTTATTTGCGCCGAGGGCTTGAGTTTATCCCCCATATCATTGCTCCCTTAGCAGCACTGGCAATACTAATTGTGATCCCACTACTCACAATGCCGGGCGGTATGGTTATAAAAGGGGCAAACGCGGGTACCATGACTCCTCTTTTGATGATGGTAATGGCTATTGCGAATGGATTAATTGCCATTTCATATGCTTCTATCCCCATTTTTCTTTCTGTATTTATTCGTAAACGCAAGGATATGCCATTTTCATGGGCAATACTCCTATTTGGAGCATTTATAATGGCCTGTGGTACTACCCATTTTGTACACATCATTGGTCTCTGGTGGGCGGTGGATTGGTGGCAAGCGGTAGTCGATTCAATTACAGCAATCATTTCATTAGCTACAGCGGTTATAGTATGGCCATTGCTTCCAAAGCTATTAATAATTCCTAATCCTGAACAGCTCAAGACAATTAATCGTGAGCTGCAGGCGGAGAAGTCAGCCCTTGTCCAAACCCAAGTAGAATTGCAAAGAGCGTATGCCGATATTGAGTTACGGGTGAACGAAAGGACTTCAGAGCTGGCAAGCGCTAAAGAAACTCTTGAAGAGGAGATTAAGCACTCTAAGAAAATCGAAGAGGAGATCCGAAAACTTAACGAAGAGCTTGAACAACGCGTTGCACAACGCACAGCAGCACTGGAAGAAAGAACATTGGATTTAACGAATAATCGTAAGGCTCTTATTAATATCGTACAAGAACTTAATACAAATTCTGAAAAATTGACATTAAGTACTGCTCAGCTACAGATTGCCAATAAAGAGCTAGAGGCTTTCAGCTACTCTGTCTCACACGACCTCCGCGCACCGCTCAGGGCGTTGGATGGTTTTTCAAGAATCTTACGCGAAGATTATGCATCGGCGCTCGATACTGAAGGAATCCGCCTGCTTAACGTTATTACCGATAACGCCAAAAAAATGGGTATCCTGATCGATGACCTTCTATCTTTCTCGCGCATAAGTCGCCAGGAGATGAGGTTCTCAACAATTAATATGCATTCATTGGCCAGCGTCATTATACATGAGCTGATTCCAAATCCTGATAATGAAAAGATCGAATTCCGTTTGCAGAATATTCCCGAAGCCTACGGTGATCCTTCTCTGATTCGTCAGGTATGGGTAAATTTGATTAGCAATGCAATTAAGTTCACCTCTCATAAACCAAAACGAATTATTGAAATCGGAATCAAAACCGAAGGTAGCGAAAACATATACTTTATTAAAGATAATGGTGCAGGCTTTGATATGAACTATTCAAATAAATTGTTTGGTGTATTCCAGCGCCTACACTCCACAAAAGATTTTGAAGGTACTGGAGTCGGTCTAGCAATTGTCCAACGAATTATTCTCCGCTCGAACGGTCGTGTTTGGGCCGAGGGGAAAGTGAACGAGGGGGCAACTTTTTATTTTACATTACCAAATAAGGCTGTAGACTGTTAGGCTGTAGGCTATTAGTCTTAAGACTTTTAGGTTTAAAATCAGATTTTTTACTAAATTGCTAAAGCCTAAATCCCTATAGCCTAAAACACTAAATTATGAGAGATCATAGTAACCTTAGGGCTTTTGAACTTGCAGATGAGGTTACTATTCTGATTTATCGCATTACAAGAGGTTTTCCAAAAGAAGAAATGTATGGATTAACCTCACAAATGAGAAGAGCCGCCGTTTCGGTTCCATCAAATATCGTTGAAGGAAGTGCAAAGAAAACACAAATTGAATATCGGAGGTTTCTTGAAATCGCATATGGGTCATTAAAAGAATTACATTATCAGTTCGATCTTGCTTATCGGTTAGACTATATCAAAGAGTTAGAATTCAACGAAGGAAATATTAAACTCATTGAAGCTGAAAAAGTCTTAGGCGCCTTAATTCGATCC
>JAYTVX010000152.1:0-5671 GCA_043743775.1 Bacteroidales bacterium
TGATCGAGATCAAAAACCTGGGGTTGTAATTCAATTTTGTAGTTCTTATTGGGTTGTATAGTATCAACATAGCTTTTATAGCCTACAAATGAAATAGCAATTGTGGCTTTTTTGCTTAAAGGATTTGTTACAACGCCCTCTTTGTCGGTAATATGATAGAGTTTTTTACCATTCCCTATTTCTTCAAAACAAACATGCGCAAATGGGATGGACTCTTTACTCTTTGAGTCGATAACTACAATTCTACCGTTCTGTCCCTTAACATTAAAAAAGGAAAGGGAGAATATTAGAACTATTAATAAACTATTTTTCAAATCTCTTAATTTGATTTTTGGGGTAGATGATAAATTAATTAAAATAGTAGGAACCATTAATGATTCCTACTACTTGATGTTAAGGTTTTTATTGCAATTGCTTAATGTTGAAAGAAAAATCACCAAGTGTTGATCCGGAAAAGGTAAGGAAATGAATTTGATAAATCCTACCGGTTTTATCTTTAACGATATAATATTTATCAGATGGTATAGTATATAAGCGGGTTATTGGATCGTTAACTTTCCAACTAGATCCAACAGTATTAATGTTTGTTAGAAAATCAGAATCTAAGTAGGTAATAGTTGAAGGATCAGAAACCGTTAAGTTAATTGCTTTTACACCGATATTTTGAAATACACCTGTAACGGGGTAGCTAATTCCATTATCAACCCATTTTGTGAAAAGTAAATCCCAAGTTGTTGCATCAGGCTCACGGTCAAGTCTTGTATTGTTTGGTAAAGAGTAATAAACATAGTTAGCCTTTGAATTTGAAATATCCATATTGCTAACAATTTTCTCATTGCTACCATCTAAATTTGCAAAACGGAATGAGTATTTTTGAAGGGATGAATATTTTGTCTCAATCCATATTTTTTTACAGCTACCATCGGCTAATTTTATTATATATAAAGCACCTCCCTCTGTATTTTCAATATTGTGGTTTATAGAGTTGTAAATTCCCCAACCATAATTTGGATGCCCAGATGCATTGGCATTAAATGCACCAATTTCCCAGTCAGTATCAGAGTTGCGTAAAGATACCCAAGAATGAAATCCTGTTGTGTCAATTGTACTAGTCCATGTCCAAGTACTAGGAAACGCTTTTAATGTTGTTCCTGTACTTTCATTTATAATAATTGATGAACTACGAGTGGAAACGCTAAAAGCAATATCCCATATTGCTCTGGGTTCAGTCGAAATTACCCCATTTTTTAAGCTATAGTATATGTCATTTATATAAGCTGCTCCATACGAAAGAGATTGCTTAACTGTTCCGAATACAACTGATTGACCATAACTCGTTCCAACTCCATTTGTTGCGTAAGCACGAAAATAATATGTTTTTCCTTCTGTTAAACCAGTGATGTTACTTGCAAATGTATTTAACCCAGAAATATCGATGGCAGTACTATCATCAATAGTTGGTTCTGCTAAAGTGCTATAGCAAATCCCTCGAGCAGTAATATCAGAGCCACCGCTACTTGTAATTGTTCCACCAGTTTTAGCAGAAGTTTTAGTAATATTTGTTAATTCTGTTGTTGTTAAAACAGGCTTGGATGCTGAATCATCTTTCTTGCAACTTACCATTGTAAAGAATACAACTAAGGAAAATAATGAAATGAATAAGAGTCTTGTTCTCATTTTGTAGTATTTGTTTAGTTAATAATAAACAATTAATTAGCGTGGTAAAAGTACTTTCTCAGTTTTCCTATCAACCAACCTAACAGCTGATCTATATCATTTGTTTAGTTGATTAAAATACTTTAACAATCATATCAATCTGATATTAACAATGTTTAGCTAGAATTTGAACCATACTTTTGTTTTTTGTGTTTGTGATGCTAGGCGGACTTAGGTCATTAAAATAATCGGATTATCTTTGCGCCTCGATAAAAATTCAGATATGATTTCAGTTGATGGGCTAACGTTAGAGTTTGGTGGCACTACTCTTTTTAAGGATATATCTTTTTCGATAAACGAGAAGGATCGGATTGCGTTGATGGGTAAGAATGGTGCGGGAAAGTCGACTCTTCTTAAGATAATTGCAGGTGAACGAACAGCCACTCGTGGTCGGGTTGCAACACCGAAGGATGCAGTAATTGCATACCTTCCTCAGCACCTAATCACCGAGAATAAACGCACTGTTTTCGAGGAGGCATCGATGGCATTTGCCTCAATTTTTGAGATGAAACACGAGATTGAGAGCCTCAATAATCAACTTTCAACTCGCACCGATTATGAATCGGAGAGCTACTATAAGCTGATTGAACAGGTTTCAGCCCTGAGCGAAAAGTTCTATACTATTGAGGATATCAACTTTGATGCAGAGGTTGAGATAATACTTTTAGGCTTGGGTTTTGTTCGTGAGGATTTCACCCGACCAACTAGCGAATTTAGCGGCGGATGGCGCATGCGAATTGAACTTGCAAAGATACTACTTCAAAAACCTGATCTAATCCTCCTTGATGAGCCAACTAACCACATGGATATTGAATCGGTGCAGTGGCTTGAGGAGTTTCTGATAAACAGCGCAAAAGCTGTAATCATTATTTCCCATGACCGGGCTTTTGTCGATAATATTACTACTCGTACCATTGAGATGACCATGGGTCGTATTTACGACTATAAGGTAAACTACTCAAGTTACCTTGAGCTACGAAAGGAGAGGAGAGAGCAGCAACAGAAGCAATTTGATGAGCAGAAGAAGATGATTGCTGATAATCAGGATTTTATTGATCGATTTAGGGGAACTTACTCTAAAACCAATCAGGTACAATCGAGAGTGAAGATGCTAGAGAAGTTGGAGATATTGGAGGTTGACGAGGAGGATAATTCAGCGCTACGCCTGAAATTTCCACCATCTCCCCGTTCGGGAAGTTGGCCTGTAATAGTCGAAGGACTATCGAAGAGTTATGGTGATCATATGGTATTCAATAATGCCTCGTTCTCAATTGAGCGAGGAGAAAGAGTTGCATTCGTTGGAAAGAACGGCGAGGGTAAATCCACCATGGTTAAGGCTATAATGGGTGAGATTGATTTTGAGGGAAGATTAGCATTAGGGCATAACATACAGATTGGCTATTTCGCACAAAATCAAGCATCACTGCTCGATGAGGAGTTGACCGTTTTTCAAACCATCGATGACGTGGCTAGAGGTGATATTCGCACAAAGATTAAGGATATCCTTGGGGCATTTATGTTTGGTGGAGATAATATTTCTAAGAAGGTAAAGGTGCTGTCAGGTGGTGAGAGAACCCGTTTGGCCATGATTAAACTGCTCCTTGAGCCGGTAAACCTTTTAATCCTAGATGAGCCAACCAATCACCTTGATATGAAGACTAAGGACATTCTCAAGAGCGCGCTAAAGGATTACGATGGAACGCTGATACTTGTATCGCATGATCGTGACTTTTTAGATGGTCTTGCAAGTAAAGTGTTTGAGTTTGGAAATAAGCGCGTAAAGGAACATCTGGACGATATCAAGAACTTTTTGGAGAAGAAAAAGTTGGATAACCTCAAAGAGTTAGAGAGAAAGAATCAAAAATAGTCTAAGAATTGGATAACCATTTTTTTCTGCTTTCAAGAATACGGATAGGCGTTTAAGGTGATCTTTGGTAGACATATATAAAGCCATGAATACTCTGTGAAAGAATAATTATCTCACCTTTATACTTTGTCCGATTTTAAGTATAGCATTAGGATCTATTTGGTTGATCGAGCATATTCTATTAATAGTCGATCCGTAATGCCTTGCTAATGAGTATATGGTGTCATTCTTTACCACAATATGGTAAATCTCATTATTGTTTGGTTGGTTTGATTTTACAATGTTTTTATCAATGTTTAAACCGTCATAGTTCGGGATAGAATCTTTAGTTGGAGTGCTATTTTTAAGAGGAATTGAGTCTCTTGTGGGAATAGAGTTGTTAAGGACCAGTTGTTTGCCGAAATCGAATAGAAGTTCAGAGTTATAGGCTATATGGTTTACGCGTAACTCAAAATGGAGGTGGGTGCAGGTTGCCCTACCAGTTCTTCCACCAAGACCAATTATTTTACCTACAGGAATAGTATCTCCAACATTTACGAGTATTTTACTTAAGTGAGAGTAGAACGTTTCTACATTCGAACCATGGTTGAGCACCACTAACAACCCGTAACCATAATAACGGGTGGCTCTGGTGACTACTCCTGTAAACGCAGCCCTGACGCTATCACCTAAATGAAGGTTGATATCGGTACCAGCATGAAAACGTTGGTGACGAGGGCCAAAATGACTGATCACTTTCCCTCGAATTGGGCTACAAAAATGTCCAAGATTTGAAAAGGTGGGGAGAGTGTCCGGTAGCGACAGTGAATCTGGTGTTACAACCGTTAACGCATTATCGTTGAAAGCAATCCTTATTTGTGATACTGCTTTAAATGTGCTTGTTAGTGAAGTGAATACAAGTATTGCTATTAATGCTGAAATTATTTTCTTGAAATATAAATCCATTAAACTTTTTTTTGTGATAATACTCTAGCTTGAAATAATGCAAAATCAAGAGTTTTTTTCTCTTGCCATTCATTTAACTGGCGCAATGTAATTATTGAATTAAGGGTAAGCAAGGCGATATGTCATATATTAAAAAATAAGTGATTATATGGCTATGAATCAACTTGAATTTACTAGTTGAAAAATATTAAAATGAGTTTGTTCTAAAATGGAGGGTTTCAGGTTACCTCAAAACATTTAATCATTATCTTTGCTTACGTGAATCCAATTAAAAAACTTGCCGGACAAACTGCTATTTATGGTATTCCTAGTATCCTTGGTCGGATTCTTGGTTATCTACTGGTTCCCCTTTACACCCGAGTATTCCCTACTGATCAGTATGGTACTGTAAATGTTTTCTATTCCTATGTTGCTTTCCTTACGGTGATCTTAACCTATGGTATGGAAACAGCATTTTTTCGCTTTTATGAGAAGGAGAGCGAAAAGGAGAAAGTATATAGCACTGGACTGATCTCGTTGCTTATTACTTCGGTAATTTTTTTAGTGATGATTTCCTATTATGCAGGACCTATCGCTAATTGGATTGACTATGCTAGTTTTAAAATATATGTTATCTGGTTTGGGTGGATCCTTGCTTTGGATGCAATTTCATCGATCCCATTTGCAAGACTACGAGCACAAAACAGGGCGAGAAGATTTGCTACGATCAAAATGGTTGGTATCATCATAAATATTGGTCTAAACCTCTTTCTAATACTATTATGTCCTTACATTTTAAATCATTTTGGAGGTGGTGTCCTAGCGCAATCGATTTTGCTTTTCTATAATCCTAATTGGGGGATCGAATACATCTTTATTTCCAACCTTATTGCAAGCGGTGTTACGCTTTTGATGCTATTCCCTGAGATCTCTGTAACAAAATGGAAAATTGATCCTATTTTATGGAGAAAGATGCTTTTATACGCTTTCCCCTTACTTTTTGCAGGAATGGCGGGTATCGTCAACGAGACGTTTGATCGACTTTTACTCCGATATCTTCTACCTAAAGATATAGCAACATCACAGGTTGGTATTTATGCGGCTTGTTATAAGATTTCGATTCTGATGACCATTTTCATCCAAGCTTATCGTTATGCTGCAGAA
>JAYTVX010000153.1:0-3000 GCA_043743775.1 Bacteroidales bacterium
GATATTTCGCTCCCAACATTTTTGAGAAATAGGGAATCCCAAGGGTACATGGAACATGCAAACATAAAATCCTGCCATACCAAAATCCCCTTCTTGCTACAGGCCTCATAGAAGGCATCTGGAGGATATATTCCACCACCCCATACCCTTAGCATATTCATATTGCTTAGCTTGGCATCGTCAACCAATGATATCCACTCATTATCGCGCACCGATGAGATAAAACTATTCGGGGGAACAACATTTGAACCTTTGGCAAATAAAGGTGATCCATTTACCTTAAAAAAGAATGTTGATCCTTGTTTATCGGGTGCAGTTACCACTTCAAGAGTCCTAAGTCCTACCATTCGATCAAATACAACCAGTTTATCATCCCGATTAAGAATTCTACAACTCAGCGAGTAAAGGTGTTGACTTCCCATACCATTGGGCCACCATAGCTTAGGATTATTGATTTTGAATTGGGTTTGAATAAATGTTTTTCCCTTTTGAACATCCACTTTCTGGCTCATCAAACTAGTGCGGGAATTGTTTTCGACTACTTCAATTGAAACCTGCTGTTTTCGGGGAGATATCACCTCAAATTCAGTCATAACCAAAGCACTTGCAGTATTTATTTCGACGGTTCTGAAATTAAAGTTTTCAATATAATAATCAGGTTTAGTGCGAAGCACTACTTTTTTCCATATTCCGCATGATTTGAAAGTTGGAGCCCAGTCCCAACCAAATTGATAGGCCGGTTTACGAATGTATGCCCAATCGCCACCCGGAATTTTATAGGGTAACTTGGTGATCTTTTCGTTAACATAACCTTGAGCCGAACTAAAAACAACCCTTAATGTATTCCCTCCCATATGGACATAGTTGCTACAATCTATCTTCCACGATCTAAACATGTTATCTGCTGTAAGCACCAAAGAGTCGTTCAGGTAAACCTTTGCGTAGGTATCAAGACCCTTGAATTCCAGCTCGGTATCGCTTCTTAAAAAAACGTCGCTATTGATTGTAAACTGGGTTTTGTACTCCCAGTCGTTTTCATCAATCCATTTTAGGTTGTTACTGTTACAACCTAAAAAGGGATCAGGAATAAGCTTGTTAGCATATAAATCGGTATAAATATTACCTGGAATTGTAGCCGTAAGCCACTTGTCAGCGGATCCTGCTTTGCGAAATTTCCATCCTGAGGTTAACAGCATTACTGCTTCCTGGGCAATAGTTATATGACCAAGAAACAATAAGGAAATTAGAAATAATAGTGGTTTTTTATACCGTCTACTTTCCATTTTTTAGTTGATTAATTAAATCTAAAGTTATGCTAGTTAACGGAAGTTCCATCTCTGCAATTGGAATTTTCAGCTTGTCCATTTGAACTTTAAGTACATCACACTCGGTTTCCTCAATCGTAATTCCAGAATTGAGTTGGACCAACAGCTTACGGGTAATCGAGGACAACTCCATGAGATTATTGGATAGTGGAATAACCTCAGCTAATGCAATATTTTCGAAGGCTAATGAATTATATGCTGTTTGATTATTACTCCATTTCTCAAGCAGATCCATCATCCTTGAATAGTTCTGCTTGCTTTTTGTCTTTAGATATTCATTGTAGAGCAACCGGAACCTCACAACATCTGGGGCATCGGAAAGGGCAATATCAGCGACCCTTGATAATGGGTATTCAGTAGTGTAGTGCTGGCTTCCATGTCGCTTATAACCTTTTAAGGGTTCCACAGCATCAAGAAGCACTCTCAATGGTTCAATGTTTGCCCCATTACAAAGTCGACGCATCATCATCTCGCGGTTCTTGATATGCGTTAAACCCGTTTCTTCTAATAACAGGTTGATAACATCAAGCCTACGGTACATATCATCAACATTATTAATTGATGCAGGAGACCATAATCGTTCTGCTATTGCAGCGGTTCGTGGCCATATTCTAGAATCGATATTCTCTGCGTTTACAAGCTCAGCCCACATTGTGGCTTCTCCACCAAGAATTTTACTTTGCTCGATAAGCGAAAGTTTGCTATCCGCAGGAAGCGGGTCGTTAAGATAATGCTCAGATGCATGCTTGAATAAATCGATATAGTAACCACTTGACAAAACGCTCTGATAACCCTTACGGGCAGCATCCTCCATGTTCTCCCTTCCTCTCCATGAATGAATCATGATGGTGTTTGGCAGCGATGGTTGAAAAATTTCATCCCATCCCATCATCTTTTTTCCATTCTTTTTGAGAATAGCCAATAGCTTGACATTGAAATAGGCTTGTAGTTCATGGTTGTTCTTTATTCCATTCTTCTTCATGAACGCCTGAATATTTGGATTTTTGTCCCATTGTGCACCATTGTTCTCATCGCCTCCGATATGCATATACTCATCGGGGAACAACTGCGACATCTCCTTAAAGAATTTGGTGAAAAACTTATAGGTCTCCTTTTTAGTGGGATCAATGGTGGGATCAAAAACGCCAAAAAACTTTTCAACTTTATACTCCCCTGATGCCGAAGCAAGCTCAGGATAACCAACCATCCAAGCGGTAGCATGTCCGGGAATATCAAACTCAGGCATAACCCGAATTCCCCTTTCGTTCGCATAGTTTACTACCTCTTTAATCTGCGCCTGAGTGTAAAACTCACCATTTGAACCCATCAGGTGCAGTTTTGGATAAACCTTGCTCTCAACCCTGAATCCTTGATCCTCGCTGAGGTGCCAATGGAAAACGTTTAACTTCACAGCAGCCATTGCATCGATATTCCGCTTTATCACTTCAATAGGAATAAAATGACGACAAGCATCAATCATCAGACCTCGCCATGCAAAGCGGGGCTTATCATTAATGTCAATACAAGGAAAGTAGAAAGATTCTCCATTTCTATCGAGCAACTGAAGTAGGGTTTGCAAACCATGCATTGCCCCAAGCTCCGTTTCGGAGGTTAAGAGTATTTTATCGTTCCCTATTTTTAATGAGTACGATTCATCTTCTCCAAGCGTTACGAC
>JAYTVX010000154.1:0-1594 GCA_043743775.1 Bacteroidales bacterium
CGTTTAGGTGGTAGAATGTTTGTATTGGCGGGTGTACGGGCCGATAATCTTTATAAAAGTATGGAATCGAGATGCTATACTGGCCATATTAATACTTTATATGATGACTGGCAGTTACCTGTCGGATTAATTGTTTCGTCGGTATGCATTGCAATACTTTTCATTCTGTCACTTTTTTTTATTAAATGATGAATATTTACCAGATGATAATTGATCTTCAAAATATAAGTTATTGTTATCAGAATCGGACTAAGGCACTGAAGAATATTAATTTTTCAGTAACTGAGGGCGAAAAATTAGTAATTGCTGGGTCTAACGGAGCAGGTAAATCAACGCTTTTTCTAATACTTAATGGCATTTTAAAACCAGAAAATGGAATTTATAACTTTGAAGGTAAACACGTTAAATATACAAAAAACGAATTATACAATTTAAGAAAATCTATTGGTATAGTATTTCAAGAACCTGATAGTCAAATATTTTCATCAAGCGTATATGAAGAAATTTCTTTTGGTCCATTAAATTTAGATCTTCCTCACGAAATTGTTCGGAAAAGGGTTTCTGGTGCATTGAAAATTTTGGATATTGAAAATTTACAAGACAAACCAGCACATTTGCTAAGTTATGGACAAAAGAAAAGGGTTACGATAGCTTCAATATTAGCTATGGATCCTAAAATAATTATTTTCGATGAACCTACATCAGGGTTAGATCCTGCTCATGCAGCTGAAATTATTAGCTTGCTTGATGACCTTCACAAAAATGGTAAAACAATAATTATATCAACACACGATATGAATCTGGCTTATCAATGGGCCAGCAGAATAGTTGTTTTAAATGACGGGGAAATTTGTGGCGATGGCAAACCTATTGATATTTTTAATTCTTCGTCAATCATTAGAAAAAACAAACTTGAACTACCACTTGTATTGCAGGTTTTTGGTTCTTTAAAAAACCAACAATTGCCATATCCTGCAAATATTATGGAATTAGTTGAACGATTAAATATACAGTTATGAAAGGTTTAGTTATTGCCGGAACTAATAGTGGCTGTGGTAAAACAACTATAACCATTGGATTGATGGCTCTTTTACAAGAGGCTGGTCAAAATATTGCACCTTTTAAAGTTGGACCCGATTTTATTGATCCTGCTTTTCATTTTAAGGTAACAGGTACTAATTCCTATAATCTGGATAGCTTTCTTCTGAGCAATGAAGTTATTAACCATCTGTATTATAAGCATACCTTAAATAAAGATATTGCAATTGTTGAAGGTGTGATGGGATTATTCGATGGTATGGGTGAGGAATGCATAGGCAGTACTGCGCAAATGAGCAAGATCCTGAGTTTACCTGTAATATTAGTCGTTAGCTGCAAAAGTTTATATCAAAGTGTGGCGGCGATAATTTCAGGGTATACGAATTTCGATCCTGATTTAAATATTGCAGGAGTAATTCTAAATAATGTATCTGGAAATGAAAGTTATAATTTTCTAAAAAGTTATATTGAAATCAATACCGAAATTAAATGCCTTGGATATCTTCCAACGGATGAAACTATTACACTGGAAAGTAGGCATTTAGGATTAATTCAA
>JAYTVX010000155.1:0-14636 GCA_043743775.1 Bacteroidales bacterium
GCCAATTTTTGAAGTTGTAGCCTCGTGTTCCACGATTGCTGTTGGATTATCAACTTCAATGTAAGGAAATGTGTGTGCTCCGCTTTTATCGCCTAAAAGTAACGAGTCGCATTGGGAGTAGTTTCTAGCATTCTCGGCACCCTTGAGCACTTTCACTAAACCACGATAGCTATTATTACTAAAACCTGCTGAAATTCCTTTCGAGATGATATGGCTACGGGTATTCTTACCGATATGAATCATTTTTGTTCCAGTATCGGCCTGTTGGTGGTTATTCGTAACAGCAACAGAATTGAACTCACCATATGAATTATCGCCCAAGAGAATGCAACTTGGATATTTCCATGTAATTGCCGAACCGGTTTCAACCTGAGTCCACGAAATCTTGCTGTATTTTCCTCTGCAAATACCCCGCTTTGTAACGAAGTTGTAAATTCCTCCTTTACCATTTTTATCGCCGGGATACCAGTTTTGAACGGTGGAATATTTCACTTCAGCGTTATCGAAGGCAACAATTTCAACCACAGCTGCGTGCAGCTGATTCTCGTCACGAACTGGTGCGGTGCAACCTTCGAGATAGCTAACGTAGCTATCGGCTTCAGCAACAATAAGGGTGCGTTCAAATTGTCCTGTATTTGCTGCATTTATTCTAAAATAGGTGCTCAACTCCATTGGGCAGCGCACCCCTTTCGGGATATAGCAGAATGAACCATCGCTAAAAACGGCTGAATTCAATGATGCAAAATAGTTGTCGGTAGTAGGAACAACAGATGCTAGGTATTTCTTTATTAAATCGGGATGATTACGAATGGCTTCGCTCATTGAACAGAAGATAATCCCCTGCTCCGAAAGAATTTCGCTAAAGGTGGTCTTTACCGAAGAACTATCCATTACAGCATCAACTGCCACACCCGATAGCATTTTCTGTTCATTGAGTGGAATTCCTAACTTCTCGAAAGTCTCCTTAAGTTCAGGGTCAATCTCCTCGCTGCTATTAGGGTTCTTCTTACGCGGAGCGGCATAGAAAATTATTTCCTGATAATCAATTTCAGGAATTTCAAGATGTGCCCATCGCGGGATCTCCATCGTTAGCCAGTGACGATAAGCTTTTAATCTAAATTCAAGCATCCATTCTGGTTCGCCTTTCTTCTCCGAGATTATTCTAACAACATCTTCGCTAAGTCCCTTTGGGATAATATCAGTCTCAACATCAGTCGTAAAACCATACTTGTATTCCCCTGAAGTAACCTCGCTTAAAATTTTATCTTGATCGTTGGCCATTGCTTTAAATCTTTGTATCGGTAACTAAAGAACAAACTGAATCTGGTAATGTTTGCTCCTATATTCAATTTTGATCGATAATGTAGAATTATTCTAATTAAGCGCAAAGATATTCACTTTGATTGGATTGGAAAATGATTTTTATAAGAACAACCAATATCTTTTTCCCTTAAGTTTGATTTTATGTTGAATAATCAATAATTTTAGGGTTCAAAAAAATTTGGAACAATTGCTATTTATCTAATTTAGGTTTAGAACTACGCATTTCAGGTGTTTTATCGTTCATGATAGTTATGTTATAGCATAGCCATATGCTACTGTTACATAATATCCGAATTATGGCTGTTCGGGGAAACTTAAAAACTAACAAAATGACAAAAAAAACCTTCTATCTAACAACCCTGTCGTTAGGTTTATTCCTTTTGGTACAACCTACATTATATGCACAGGATAAAACGGAACAAAAGAAAAAACCAATTGAAAGACCCTCAAAATGCGATGTAAAAGAGGTTGATGAGTATGTTTCAAAAACTTTTGACGCCTATGATGAGAGCCAAAAGATAACTGAGGATATCAATTTTATTAAGGTTGAGGGTGATGGTAAAACAGCTCCCAAGAGTTTAAAGAATGGCAAGGGGGAAGTTATCAGTAAAGAGACTGCTCTTGCTCAGCTCGGTGATCTAAAGAACAGGGTGAAAAAGCAAAATGAAAATATCAAGATTTTACAGGAGTTACAAAAACCTGCTCAGGAAAGTCTTAAAAAGTGCTCATTCGCCCAAAAACCGAAGGCTGCAAAATCAATTGGAAAGGGAGGCGAGGCCCTGATCGAGGTTGTTAAGCAAACAAAGGCTCAAGCTGAGCTAATAGAAAAACAACTAGTTGATATTAAAACTATGAAGAAATAAGCCATTAAAACTATTTAAAAAGAGACCCCAACGTATTTCGTTGGGGTCTCTTTTTAGAAATTTGCTAAGCATAATTATCTTTTTGTTTCCACATAGGAAAAGGGGACGTTCGCCATATCAGACAGTTCCTCCCCTGCTTCACGAAGTTCATCGTCATCTGCATCATAGTACCAATAAATATTAATGGGAAAACCATTCGATTGGAAACCGTTAAGCATGATAATGATATCATAAATAAATTTAGCGGAGGATGAGTTGAAGTAAATGAACTTAAATTTAAAGGAGAAAGGTTCTAGATCGATTTTCATCGATCTATTGTTTTCCTGAATAACATTAAGATCATCAAGCCATTGAATCAAGGGAAAATAGAAATCACGAACATTCTCAGGTCTAGAATATCCACTGATTTCGAGTACTCGAGTTTCAAGATTAAAGTCTACGGTAGGTGAAACTGCAGTCCCGTCTATATGTAATGATTTCATTAGCATGGAGTATTTCAAAAAAAATAGTAAAGCAAAATCTTAGAGATATTGTACGCAAAAATGTTAAGAAAAGCTGAGTAAAATTAATTTTGTTGATAAAACGCTATTTGTTGATGATCATCAATACAAATATAGTGAGCACTAATAAAAAATCAAAAGCCCCGTTTGATGTTTAACGAGGCTTCTGTTGGTTTAGGCTTGATAGGGTATAAAGTTAAACGGATAACCAAGCATGTCGGAAATTTCCTCACCTGATTCCTGAATTTCATCGTCACCGTCCTCGTAGTACCAATTAATAACAACATCATTCCCCCTTGAGTGATATTTCATGAATTCAAGAAGAATGTCTAAAATGAATTTCGAAGAGGCCGAGTTGAAATAGGTCATCTTCAGATTTACAGTTAATATACTTTTATTAAAGTCGATGTTTTTGCTCAAAATAGCATCGCTGTATTCATCAAGCCATTTCAGAATTGGCCTGTAAAATCCTATTACATTCTCGGGTCTTGAAAAACCAGAAATTTCAAATAGATTATTCTCGGGATCAAAATTCATTCTAGGAGTAAACTCCGTAGGTTCGATATTTAGGGACTCCATAATCGTTCCTTTATTTTATGTTTTTATGTGATATCATTATGTTTAACGTAAAGTAGGAGTACTTATCGTTAACGGGGATGAAAGTGTAATTGATCTTATTTTCCGACACCTTTGCAATATTAATGATCCCAAGACCTGCTCCACCTTTAGGGGAAACATTGCCACTTAAAATGGTGTTCTTATATAAATCTTTCAAGCCTTCTTTATCCAATGAATTAACCTTGTCAAGTTTATTTTTTAAGAGTGAAACCTTGTGGTTAAGTATCGAATTTGAAACAAACATCGAAAGATTCTGAGAGTCAAAATTGAGGGAGAATTTTGGCAGAAAGGCATTATCATCATTTATATGATCCTGATGCTTATAGATGTTTTCCAAACTCTCAACCATGGCCGCATATACCTTTTTGCGAATAGTAATATTCATGCCACGTTTGTCGAGAAGGGCAGCCATCTTGTTAAGTAAAAAACCAATTTCTTCGTAGCTTAAAGGCCCAAAGTGCCTTAATAACTCCTCGCTAACTATTTCTACTTCTCCCATCTTAGATTTTAAAGAGTGCAAAATATAAAAACTTCATTAAAATAATAATGATATTCAAAAATCTTTTTCAAATAAATAGATTCTTAATCATCGTCAATAAGAAGAACCATTGATTACATAGCATCTAAAATTACTATTTTATATCAATAATAAAACTTTGAGTTAAAGAAATATAGAAATATTTTAATAAAAAAGAGGCTGGCATTAAGCCAACCTCTTGAATTAATATAGTTTGTTTCTATTTATTTGAGCGATCATATCCATTTTTACATACATATGTATACTGGATTGAACCTACTCAACAATTTTCATCTCGTTGATCAGTCTTGTGGCGCCTGCATATTTATCGACAATGAAAAGGGTATACCGAATGTCAACATTGATGCATCGTTGAAGTTGTTTTTCAAATACAATATCCCCGCTCATAGCTTCCCAATTCCCATCAAAAGCAGTTCCAATAAGTTCTCCCTTTGCATTCATTACAGGGCTACCAGAGTTCCCGCCGGTAATATCATTGGTTGAAATAAAAGCAACTGGCATTTTGCCTTTTACACCATAACGACCATAATCCTTATCCTTGTATAGCTCTTTTAGTCTGGCGGGAACTACAAATTCCCAATTATCTGGATCTTCTTTTTCCATTACACCATCGAGTGTTGTTTGGAAGTCGTAATGCACTGCATCCATTGGAAAGTAATCTTCAACCTGTCCATATGTTAGGCGCATCGTTGAATTTGCATCGGGATACATCGCTTTCCCCTGATTCATTTCAAGAACTCCGGCAATATAAATCCTCCGACCCTTTGATAGTTTAGCTGCAAATGGCTCCTGTAGTTTAATTAACTCATCATACTTACTGATAATCGATTTGGCTGCTATAAAAGCTGGATCGTTTCCTAGGATTTGAGCATCAGGGTTAGCTAAAAAACTATATAGCTTAACAGAATCAGTAAAAATTGAGCCATCAAACATCTGATCAACAAACTGATCGAATTTATTATTGTAATTTGCTTCAATCGTTTTATAGACATCTGGTTGATATTTTTTATCAACATTCTCCGAGAAAATCCGGAACATGGATTTTGCAACCTTTCGATCGGTTGATGCGCTATAATCCTTATAGAAGGCTTTCGCTTTTTTTCTTATCGAACTAATATCTTTTTTAATCTTATCCGTTTTATTTGAGTCAAGATCCGATTTAAGATTTGAAGCGACCCATGCGATAGAAATAAGTTCAGTCCCCCTTGAAAGAGATTCGCTGATATACTGTGTAACATGAGAATATTCTTTGGTCCCATCAACACCTTCTTTAATAAATCCTAAGCATTCGCCATATTTCGCTTTACGAGTAGGATCAGCATTTACCCATTCCGAGAATTTTTGTTCCTCTTGAACTTTCAGATCATAAACTTTCAGGCGTTTTAGAGCCTTGTTTTGACCAATTGAGTTCTTCCAATAGTTGCTTGAACCAGCATACTTTGAGGCATATTGAATGTTAATTGTTCTATCAGCTAACATATCTTTTAGCAAGATATCTTGCTTTATTCCTCTAATATATATTCTATTGGTATTCGTAATTTTTATTACGTTCTCAAGCTCCATGGAGGTCATGTAACGCTGTGTCCTTCCAGGGTATCCTAATATCATGGTAAAGTCATCCTTTTTCACTCCTTTTATTGAAATGGTTAAGGCCTTTTTGGGTTTATAGGGAACGTTGTCCTTTGAGTACTCTGAAGGCTTATTCTCTTTGTTTGCATAAACACGAAACATCGAGAAATCGCCGGTGTGACGAGGCCACATCCAGTTATCGGTATCCGCACCATATTTACCAATGGATGAAGGTGGTGCACCTACCATTCTTACATCGTTAAAAATTTCATAAACCAAAAGGTAGAACTGATTTCCACCAAAATAATTTTTTACCAATGTATTGTAGCCATTCCCCTCTTTTGCTTTCTTAGCAATTTCATCGCTAATCTTTTCAACAGCCTTATCTCTTTCGGATTCTGTCATTTGTGGGTTTAAAGTAGCGTTGACCTTATCGGTAACATCCTCTAAACGAACCAAGAACGTAACGGAAAGCCCAGGTGTAGGGATTTCTTCCTCAATTGTTTTAGCCCAAAAACCATCCTTTAAATAGTCATGTGCTGGAGTGCTATGCTTCTGTATTGAACCATATCCACAATGGTGGTTGGTAAGGATTAACCCTTGTTCTGAAATGATTTCACCCGTACAGCCTCCACCAAAAATCACAATGGCGTCTTTTAAACTTGAATTGTTAATACTATAAATATCCTCTGCAGAAAGCTTTAAACCTTCTTGCTTCATCTGCTTAATATTTAACTGATTAATCAGAGGTAGTAGCCACATCCCTTCGTCGGCTTTCACCATGCTAGTAATTAAGACAAAAAATCCTACTAACATCAAACTAAATCTTTTCTTCATCTGGTTAAATTGTTTTGATTATATTTTCTGGTTTAATTATGATACGTAGTATAGACTTTTAGAATACGAAAAAGTTTATTGTAGAATGACTAAATCTCAGCAGAATTAGATTACAACGACCCTAACTGAATATCATTCAACCTGTAAGATAAACGATGATAAGGTGTAATCCCAAATTCTAGGATTGCTTTTCGATGCTGTTTGGTGGGATAACCTTTATTGTTAATCCATCCAAACTGGGGGAATTTTTGGTGTAAATTATCCATATAATCATCGCGGAAAGTTTTAGCCAGCACTGAAGCGGCGGCAATAGACATATACAATGAATCACCCTTAATAATGCATTGGTGTGGTATATTCGGGTATTGTTTAAATCGATTTCCGTCAATCAGTAAAAGTTCCGGTTTAATCCGTGTTAGGTTATCAACAGCTTTGTGCATTGCTAGGATGGAAGCATTAAGGATATTAATTTTATCGATTTCGGTATGAGATATTTGATGAACAGAATAATCCAGTGCATTAGCCATTATTATCTCCCGAAGAGCTAGACGTTGCTTCAGAGTTAACTGTTTGGAATCGTTAAGAATTGAATTCCTAAAATCTGGGGGTAAAATAACTGTTGCAGCAAATACAGGTCCGGCAAGACATCCGCGACCCGCCTCATCACATCCCGCTTCAATAGTATTGAGTTTATAAAAAGGCTTAAGCATTGGTGTTATTTGTTACCGATTTCATCATACAATTGTAAAGAGATTGTGCAGTTTGATCCCAGCTGAATTTTTCTCGCTCTCTGCGAGCACTGAGAATCAGACTTTTTCTTAATTCATCATCGTTGTAGATTAGATTCATGCCCTCTGAGATTGATTCAACATTAAAGGGATCGACATATGTCGCGGCACCACCTGCAACCTCAGGTATGGATGTACAATTCGAAGCGACTAGAGGAACATCACAATTCATTGCCTCAAGAAGAGGGATTCCAAACCCCTCGTAGTAGGAGACATAAGTCATGGCAAGTGCTGAACCAATAACCAACCGAAGTTTATCAACCTGCATTCGTCCCGTAAAAATAACATCCCCATTAAACTCCAACTCCTTGAGAGCATTCATCATTCTGGATGTATCGTACATTTTGTCTCCAACAATAACAAACTTCAGGTCTGATTGAGTCCGTTTTTTAAATAAATCAAATGCTTGAAGCAATCTGATTAAATTCTTTCGAGGGTTAAATGCCCCAACAAAAACGAAGTACGAAGAACCATTAGTCAGTAACATTCGAGTTTCATCTATCTCTTTCGATGTTAGTGGTGTGTAGAGTTCATTGGCTCCATTGTAAACAACATCGATTTTATCAGGGTTAATATTGTAATTACTGGCAATATCGTTCTTGGAATACTCGCTAACCGTTGCCAATCGAATTCCTTTCCTAGCGAATTTTGGGAAAAAATAGTTGCAGTACCAGCTTGCAATCGGGGGAATTGTTTTTGGAAAATGGTGGAAGTTAATATCATGAATTACGGCTACCTGTGGAACTAAAGACTTTAGAGAAAGGTAACCATCGGGCGATATAAATAGATCAATTCTATTCTTTCCGATAAACCGTCGAACCGAATACTCAAACCAAATATACCAGAGGAATGGATGCCTTGATTGTGGGCGAAGTACAACAGGTTTAACATTCTCGGAGAAGATGAATTCTGGATCGTAATCCCTATCAAAAAGGAAAAAAAACTCGTGTTCAGGATGCCAAAGGGTTATTCGTTTCATGGTTTCATAGGTAAACCAACCAATCCCATCAAGTTTATTCTTAAGTAAAAAACGAGTATTAACGGCGATCCTCATCTGTTTTCATTTGCTCCAAATTACATCATTTTTGAATTAATTTGCAAGGTTTCTCTGTTTATAGCTGTGATTGAAACAAGGTTTTACCTACTTTTGAATAGTTCCTTATAGTATAACCTGTGAAGAGAAAGTTTACAACGAACCTAATCCTTCTTCTAGCGCTCAATCTACTGGTAAAACCTTTCTGGATTTTCGGTATCGATAGAACCGTTCAGAACGTAGTAGGTGCTGGGGAATATGGGCTATTCTACTCTCTGTTTAACTTCTCGCTCCTGCTGAATATTGTCCTCGATTTTGGATTCACAAACTACAATAATCGTGAAATAAGTAGGCACTCTCAACTGCTCTCGAAATATTTTTCAAATATAGTTGTCGTTAAATTTCTGCTCTCTTTTGTCTATTGTATTCTTTGCCTCGGAGCGGCCTTACTAATGGGCTACAATAGCCGACAGTTTTATCTGCTTATCTTCCTTGTTTTCAATCAGTTTTTATCATCGTTCATCCTATATCTGCGCTCCAATCTAAGCGGGTTGCAATTTTTTAAGACCGATAGCATAATTTCGGTACTGGACAGATTCTTGATGATAACTATCTGTAGTTTTTTGCTTTGGGGCAATATTACAAGCCTTCACTTCACCATCGAATGGTTTATTTACGCCCAAACGATATCTTACCTAATCACTTTTACAATCACCTTTTTACTGGTTGTCTCTAAAACAACATTTTTCAAATTTCGATTCGATAAAGTATTTCTAATATCGATATTTAAGCAAAGCTATCCCTACGCAATACTTGTTCTTCTTATGACCATATACAGCCGAGTTGATACGGTGATGCTCGAAAGACTTTTACCAAAAGGAAATGTTGAATCGGGTATTTATGCACAGGCTTTTAGGATTGTAGATGCAGTGAATATGATTCCATTCCTATTTGCAGGGCTTTTACTTCCTATCTTCTCTAGGATGATTAAAAATCAAGAGCCAACTCAGCCCCTTGTTGGATTTGCTTTTTCATTACTTTTTGTAACAGCCTTTGCTTTCTCTTCTTCATGTATTATATACCGTTCTGAACTAATGGAGCTGCTCTACCATCAACACACCGTTGAATCATCTATGCTTTTAGGTATACTGATGGTCTCGTTTCTTTTTATATCTATTAATTACATATTTGGAACTCTTCTCACTGCCCATGGTAGTATTCGGCGTTTAAACTACGTATCAACAATTGGAGTTGCCATAAGCCTTATCATTAATTTTTCGCTCATACCTCACTATAAATCGCTTGGTGCGGCTATAGCAAATCTATCAACACAATTGATTTTGGCAATCCTGCAGGTTATTTTAGTCTTTAAAATATTTAACTTTAAAGTTGAAATTAAAAAATACGTTAGCTACCTTTTATTTATTCCGATTTCAATTGCTCTAATGCTACTTGCAAAAATAATGATAGCTGATTGGTTGATTGGTTTTATTCTTTCGTTACTAATTGCATTATTGCTTAGTTTTACATTACGGATAATTAGAATTCGAGAACTTTTACAGTTTTTTATTAAGGAGTAATCATTCTCTTATCCTTCGAGATTTTTTAAGGAATTATAAGAAATTTTTCACCTCCTTCGGCTGGTAATTGGTAAAATTTATAATTAGTCCTTGAATATTTCTATCTAAAAGATTATCTTTAAACCCGATAAATTATTTTTTCCTTTAATAAACATCAGTATAAATGGGTCTTCTGATTGACAAAACAGCTGATTGCCCCTATATTAATTTTTCCGAAGAAGGTCTTATAGACATTGAAGGTCGTTCAATTACTGAGGATGTATTCTCATTTTGGCAGCCTTTACTGGAATGGATTACTGATTATTGCAAAAAACCTGCTGAGTTTACTAGCGTCGTTATTAACTTAGAGTACACTAATAGTAGCTCGAATAAGTATATTAATGAAATACTTAGAAAACTCGAGGAATGTTACTCCAACGGGAATAAACTGCTGATTAATTGGAAATATGAAGAGGATGATGAATCGATCTATCAACTTGGAAAGGATCTCGAAGCCATAACTAAACTTCCTTTTAAGTTTGAAATGGTTGAAATTTCAAAGATGAGAACCCAACGGGTAAAAATTAAAAGTAAAAAAAATGGTAACGAGGCGATTATTACCTACCGTTACTGGGATGCCATAATTCGAAATGGACATGGCGATGAATACCTAATACTTGAAGAGATTGTTTAATTAATTATATTTGCTTTACTATTTCGTTAAACGTTTATCTCATGGTAAAATTCGAACTTAAAGAAACTGCGACAACACCATACATCAATTTTGATCAGGCGACTGGTTTACTTGAGATTGATGGAAGGTCTATTCCTGAAAATGTAATCGACTTCTACCATCCAATACTAAGATGGATAGACGAGTACAGCAAAAACCCACTTGACACTACCGAAATTACCCTCAAATTTGAATACTTCAACACCAGCTCTTCAAAAAGGATATTTGATATCATGAAAAAATTGGAGAAAATGGCTGCGGATAGTGGTAAAAGAGTAGTTATTAACTGGTACTACGAGGAGGATGATGAAGATATTTTTTTCGCAGGAAATGACTACAAAGCACTAATTAGCAAGGTGGAGTTCAATTTAATCGAGACGATTAGTTGACCTAACTGATAATATCAAAAAAAGCGCAGAAAATATTTTCTGCGCTTTTTTTATTCTTTATAAATCAAACAGCATAAAAGTTAAGCATAATTCGCCTGTCTTCATGGTTGGTTTTATGATAAGAAAAATCTTCACTTCTCGTTGCTATCAATAAAAAAAAATCATGTTGCAGTGCTCAAACAGGATTCGTTTTATACTCTTGAGATATTTTTCTATAACTGCTATGCAACATATAGTTTTTTATACAACCTAATTTGTTAAAGCATCTGAAATACTTTAACTTTGATTTTAAGGATTTATAATTTCTTGAACAAAACATTTTTATTCGCATAAGTGATTCAACCATTAATATTTAGTGCGTTGGTTACCACATTGAAATTCGCCAGAGGAACAAATGAAATGATCCATGAAAACAACGTTATTATCCTCAATCTTTAACCGCATTAACCCTACAAGTGAGGAGTTCTACAACAGAGGAATATCGAAGAGCGACCTTAAAGATTATATCGGAGCAATCTCTAACTTTGATGAAGCAATAAAGATAAAGTCCGATTTTGCTGAAGCTTATTATAAAAGAGGGACCGCCAAAAAAGCTATAAAGGATAATAGAGCAGCAATTTCAGATTACGATAAATCTATCGAAATAAAACCAGATTTTGGAGAGGTATACTACAACAGGGGCTTAGCAAAATTAGAGATCAGGGAGTACTGTGAAGCTATGCTAGATATAGAGCAAGCTATTATTTGCTTAACCAATATAATTAATATCAATCCAAGAGATGCAAAGGCATATTATCTCAGGGGAAATGCAAAGTTAGTTATTGGACAAAAAGATAGCGGTTGTTCAGATTTAAATAAGGCCGTAGAGTTAGGCTATGTAAAAGCTTTTGAGGAAATAAAAAAATTCATACAAACAGATGCTTGGATCTAACAAAAACGAACGAGCCTGAAGATCCATGGGCAGACAGGGATGTATTAAGAATATGTAATAAGTAAACCCCTGTCATAAAATAATCCCCCTGAATATCAATCAATCAAAATAAGAATTCGAACAATTGTTCAATTAATCTTTGAATTCCTTAATTGTTCACTAGGGATTTGTACGCAACAAATTCCTTCCAGGTAAATCCAATTATTAGGAGGTGTAAATTTGCAAACGGCTCTGCCCACT
The DNA here is from genome assembly GCA_043743775.1 of Bacteroidales bacterium. GTDB lineage: Bacteria > Bacteroidota > Bacteroidia > Bacteroidales > Tenuifilaceae > UBA8529. Next base: position 11,922 of record JAYTVX010000155.1, read on the forward strand.
ATATTTTGCCAGCTGTTAACTACAACAATAGCTTCAGGTTGGTTGTATTTCACGTGTCTCAACCATAAGCATTACAGTCTTTTTAGGAGCCCTAGGTCTGTGTAAAATACCTTTTGATATTTCACTCCTTGATTAGGATTTAATACGATTATTTTATCTTCCAAATCAATTAGTAATTGGCCTCCCAGAACAAAAAAGAATTCATCGTCAATATCATGTTTGGGCCAATGATATTACCCTTTGACAATTCCTAGCCTAACTACATTATCATTAACTTTTGTTAAGGCCTGATATAACCATTTGTCTGTACACTCATTTTCGATTTGAGGTATGTCCATTCGCTCAAGGTGGTCGAACTTGACATCTAGTTTTGTCATATAGCTATACTGTTTTCCCAAAGTCTACTATTTATTGATGTTTTATTTTGAATACTATGTTTAAAGTAGACTCATTATGCTATTTGACAACCCAACTCTCCCATGAGTTTTGAAGGGATGGGCTGATTAATGTTTGGGGGTTTTGCTCTTTGCTGTTTACTAGAATAGAGCTTAAGCCAACCTGCTCCTTTAAGAAATCCGATAACTGGTTATAGGTTATCTCACCTTTTGATTCCTGTATTTTTTTCAGCAAACAGTAAGTGAAAAGCCCATGCTGCTTTTCCTTGTAGGGTAAAGAAGATTGCTCATCGCTGCTAGCAGTAAATACAACTAAATTCCCATTCAGAATATTATCCTTTGGTTTTACTTTTACTCCTCGTGCTGCAAGTAACGCTTGATTCCTTGCTCCTCCACTAAAGCATGCATCAATAAATGCAGTCACTCGTTGCGAAGGAAATTCAGTGAGTTTGGCGTAAACTGCGGCGAGCTTAATTGCATAGGTTAAATTTGCTCCACTTACATCCACGGGAATTAAGTAAGGCTCTTTTGTAACTTCATCGGGTAATCCATGACCAGCATAGAAAAACAGAATTTCGGCCTTACCATTAGTTGCTTTTATCAGTTTATTCAACTTATCAATCGATTGCCACATGCTAGCGGCAGTAGCATCGAGCAGAAGCGTAATATTGATTTCAGGAACTCCCATCACGCTCGTTGCGTAATTCTTAAATGCTTTGGCATCGTTGCGAGCAAAGTCTACATTAATTTCATTTCCCATCTCCTTTTGCTGAGAGCTGTAATCCTCATTACCTATAATTAAAGCAAATCGATAGGGGTTTTCTTTGGCTACCAATGGTATATTTATATCCACATCGGAAAGAGTTGATGCTGCCAAGAGTTTTGGGTTTTTGTTCTCTTTATCCTGAGAACCATCTTTAGCTAACTGGAAAGCTACAGGGATTATGGGATCATTTGTATCTTCCTCTTTCTGCACATAACCGTTTGGATAGAGCTTTGTATCATTAAATTCGTTTTTGCCAGTTTCCTCATCCACGAGTTTTGAAACTCCGTTATTAGGAGATTTGATGTAGTAAACCTTACCGTGTTCAACCTTAATATTAATATTTACCCTACCGAAAAAAGCCATGTCTAAATAGCCCTCAGAATAAATTTTGTAGGCAAATTTGGCATGACGAGGGAGCTTGTGAACCTCCCTGTTATTGAATATGATTGGGAATTTAGTGTCAAGACTAAACGACTTTGGCCTGTACACGTATATCATTGCATAGCTTTGGTTCTGAGCATATAGGCCAATACTAATAAAAATGAGGATTAGCGTTATTATTAACCGTTTTTTCATACGTGCCAAATAATTAGTTTATTATAAATGAATCAGTTACCATCCAACTTTAAACAATCATTACTGATCGAATGAACCCCGAAGGGCTCGCTCTAGGCAAACACCCTTATTTTGTTCATCCGTGTTTAAATTCGCTGAACTCGCAGGCTCGGTTGCGCTAGTTATTACATAGGTGTTTCATTTTGCTTAGAATCAACTTGCTTTATGATAATCCACCCTGATATGGAAGCAAGTTATAAAGTTTAAACTATTATTTGATAAATACTTATCTAATTTCTAGGTGAATTTGAATCACGATTGGCTATAATATGTCATTGCGAGAATGGTTTAATCATTCTTAATATTCAGTTGTAGTTTGCTTTTCAATGACGACGAGGAATATAAATGAGATTTTTGCGCAGGCTCACTTCGCATTGCTTCTGCTTTAGTTTTAAATTCTTCAGAATATAGAAGAATCCATGGACGATAAGTTTTTGTCCGCAATTTATTCTTAGGGTGAATGTGAGCCTCAAACCGATTGGTCAGGTTGGTGGTAAAACTAATGGAAATTTTGTAGTGAGCGCTTGAGTATAAAACGTAAACGTATTACATCTCGATTTTGATTAAAACAAAAAACCCCCGATAAATCGGGGGTCTCCTTGTAGCGGGGACAGGAACACAACCACTATATAATGAGAAACAAAAAACAGTTATAAGTAAGAATATCAGCATATAAGACATTTCAAACATAAACATTTTTTCTCTTATTTGTCAATTATTTATTAATTATTGTCCCCCAAACGTCCCCCAATAATATTTATTATTATATTTGTGAAACCAAAGGAAACAAAGAACAATAATAAATAGATTATGGGTGTAAAGTTAAGATATAATGAAAAACCAAGCAAAGTAAGATCGTTTTATCTTGATATTTACTCAGAGGGAAAAAGGTATAAAGAGTACTTAGGAATACATATTAAGCCCCCTAAAACACCAAAA
>JAYTVX010000156.1:0-7395 GCA_043743775.1 Bacteroidales bacterium
AAACTTTTTATCGAACTGTTATCATCGAAAGAGGTTCGCGATTTAGGAAAGTTAATCAGCAAAAGGCTGGGTCGTCCCCTTGAACCATTTGATATCTGGTATGATGGCTTTAAAGCCCGTAGCGGAATCCCAGCAGAGAAGTTGGATGAGGTGGTTGGTAAACGATTCACAAGCGCACAAGCATTCCAGAATGAAATACCTAACTTCTTAACCACACTTGGTTGGAGTAAAGAGAAATCAAAGTTCTTTAGCGAAAGAATCCGAATTGAGGGTGCTCGCGGTTCCGGACATGCATGGGGTGCAGAGATGCGAAGTGGTGATGTTGCACTTCTTCGTGCACGTATCAAAAGTAGCGGTATGGACTATAAAGGCTTTAACATTGCCTCGCATGAATTTGGCCATTGCGTTGAACAGACCATCACCCTACAAGATGTTGATTACTACATGATACATGGTGTTCCAAACACTGCATTCACGGAGGCATTGGCTTTTGTATTCCAAAAACGTGACCTTGAACTCCTTGGGATGAAGGAATCGAGTAGCGATAAAGAGCAGCTTATGGCTCTCGATAATCTTTGGGCTTGCTACGAGATTATGGGCGTTTCGCTGGTTGATATCAATCTCTGGAAATGGCTCTACAGTAATCCAGATGCTGATGCAGCGCAGGTTAAGGAAGCAACTATAGCAATTTCTAAGGAAGTATGGAATAAATACTATGCTGATATTTTTGGATCCAAGGATGAACCTATCCTTGCCATATACTCGCATATGGTTGATAACCCATTATACCTTTCGGCATATCCGATTGGTCATTTAATCGACTTCCAGCTCGAGAAGCAATTCGTTGGGAAATCATTCTCCAATGAAGTTCAGCGTATTTTTGAGCAGGGTAAGCTAATCCCCCAAGTCTGGATGAAGGGTGCTACTGGCGAACCCCTATCGAATAAGCCTATTCTTGAGGCATCGGCTAAGGCCATTGAGATGCTTTCTAAATAGAAATCCATTTTAAGATTAAAGGCTGTCTAAAAAATAATTTAGACAGCCTTTTCTTTTTAGAGCTATATAAAATCTATCTTTATTGTATATTTTATTATTCAAATAGCTAATTTAATCAACCATCTCCATGTCAAAACAGAATAAACTCAATGTCGATCGTCAAACATTAATTGAATTGGAAATTTTCCGCGATAGCTCATCAGGTTTGAATATTTTCGATCTTCTCGACAGAACTGTAACCGAAGGCGGAAAGGATAATCTTAAGATTCAATTTCAAAGTCCGTTTATTACCGAAAGTGAGATAGTTGCTACGCAGGATGTTCTCAAAGTGATTTGCAAAGATTTGGAGAATTGGCAAATCCCCTTTACAAAGAAGATGATGGATATGGTTGAAATTTACTACTTCTCAAAAAGCGAAACAGTAATTAGTGAGAATCCTGTTGGTCGATATCTTGAAGGGTTGTTTTACAGCCTTAAATACAAGGATTTTAAGGATACCGCGGTTAATGGTACAAAGAGTACCCTCTTCTTTTTAATGGAGATGAAAAAGTACTTCAATCGATTTGATCAAAAACAACTCCCATTACTCCTTCAACAGCAATACTCAACCGTCCAAGAGATAATGAACGATAGGGATATTCATACTGCCAGCAATATTAAAGACATACAAACCCTTAGTTTTCTCGATTCAATAAAAATCGACCAATGGTTTCGCAATACTCATAAAAACAAGATAAGTACACTTATTGATATTGCCTATAAACTAGATGTTTACCTCTCAATGGCCAAGGCTATAAATGAGTTAAATCTTAATTTCCCTGAGATTGTTGATTCCGAAGAACCAGTTCTTGAGATAGATGGACTTTACCATTTATTCCTTAAACATCCCATTTCAAACGATCTAACATTTGAACCAGGCAAACATTTTCTTTTCCTAACCGGCCCTAACATGGCCGGGAAAACGACTTTTCTGAAATCATACGGAATAGCGATTTACCTTGCTCAGCTCGGAATGGGTGTACCTGCAAAACGAATGAAAATATCGCCATTTAATGCACTTTTTAGCAGCTTAAATACAACCGATAACCTCAGCATTGGTTACAGCTATTTCTACAGCGAAGTGATGCGTGTACGTAAAGCTGCTGAAACGCTTCAAAAGGAAAAAAAAGCATTTATGATTTTTGATGAACTATTTAAAGGAACAAATATTAAGGATGCTTTTGATGGTTCAATGCTAGTCATTAACGGGCTCTTAAAGTGGGATTCATCTATGTTTATTCTTGCTTCGCACCTAACTGAATTATCGAAAAAGATAGATGAAAAGCCATCGGTTTTTTTCAGATACTTTGATTCTTCGGTTAAAAATGGTAAACCCTTATTTAGCTATAAAATATGCGATGGAAGATCCGATGAACGCTTAGGACTAGTTATTCTTCAGAATGAAAAAATAGAGGAATTGCTAACCCCTTAAAAATCATCAATCTAATCGTTATTTTCATACCACAAATTACATATATTCAACTAAATATAATTAACGTGTACTTGAGATAACAGAAAAAATAATTTTGTATTCGTTAACAACAATATAACAATTAGTAGGTTGGGTTGTTTTATTTATAAAATAGTGATATAATAGTAAACAAGCTATTAAACATCGCCTTAGTCAAGTTCAAATTGTTTAGTAAAAAAGGTTAAATTTACGTTTAAATACCCCTTGAGCTATGAATATCAAGTTAACAATCAAACAAAAGATGATCCTTTACATCCTTTCAGTTTCTGCATTTCTATATGTAGTGGCAATTGGATATATTGTTATGAGTTCACGTACTGTAATCTCTAGGGATGCAATCGTAAACGCACAGAATACCTCAAGGATTTCTGCTAGTCAAGTTGATAGAATTTTCGAGAGAGAACTTTCATTGGTAAGAACCTTATCGCAGGCTGTAACGGTTTATCAAAAACAGCCATTCGAACAGTGGAAGAAACTTTTTCTTGATATGTACCTCCCAGTGCTCCGCGAAAACCCTCAAGTCTATTCACTTTGGGACAGTTGGGAGTATAAAAATTATATTCCCGGATATGCCAATGATTATGGTAGATTTGTATTAACCACCTGGCGCGAGAACGGTCAACTTAAATATTTATACTCCGAAAGGAGTATGAATAGTGATCCTCCTATTTACGGTGCCTACAAGAAAAAAGGCATTGAATGTATTTGGGAACCTTATGTCGATCAGGTTACTACAGGTAAGGCAGAGGTTAAGCTAATGGTTACCTTTTCATCGCCTATCTATTTTGATGGTAAATTCTCTGGAATTGTTGCTACTGATGTAGGTCTTGAAAGCCTTCAGGAGCTGGTATCCAAAATAAAACCATTTGCTGGAAGTTACGCTTTTATTGTGTCTAACACGGGTATTATTGCAGGTCATCCAAATAAAGAGATGCTCAGTAAGAATATTAAAGAGGTTTTTGCTGATGTTTTTGAGAAGGAAAATATTCTCAAGAAAATTCAGGATGGAACTGAGTTTTACTTTACCAAGAGTGATGCTGCAGAAAATCAGCAACTAATTTTTTTCTCCCCTATTATTGCAGGTAAAATCAATACCCCTTGGTCACTTGTGCTATCAACTCCATTATCAGTTATAACCCAGGAGGCAAATAAAACGCTATACATATCTATTGGCGTTGGATTGGTTGGGTTATTGATTATTATCCTTGTCCTTCTTTTTGTTTCCGACAACCTCACAAAACCAATCCGACAGATTACCTTATTTAGCAAGCAAATCCATGAGGGTAATCTAAATGCTGAAATAAAGATTAAACGAACTGATGAGCTGGGAGATTTAGCCCAGAGCCTTGAAGGGATGAAAAACAAACTTAAACAGATGGTTCAATCCATTAAAGATGGAAGCGATTCAATTTCCCAGACCACAATTCAGATGAACTCCAACTCTCAGCAACTCGCCGTAGATGCAAATCGGCAAGCAGCGAGCATCGAGGAAGCAGCTTCCTCGATGGAGGAGATCGCTTCAATGATTCAGCAAAATTCTTTCAACGCAAAGGAGACTGAAAAGATAGTTGAAACTGCGGCTATAAGTATTATCAAAGGCAATGAAGCAACCCAATCAACGGCTAATATCATGGGAGATATTGAGGTTAAAATTCAGATCATTACCGATATCGCCTTCCAAACCAACTTGCTGGCACTTAATGCTGCTGTCGAAGCAGCTCGAGCAGGGGAACAGGGTCGTGGTTTTGCTGTTGTTGCAGCAGAGGTTCGTAGGCTTGCCGAAAGAAGTAAAATTGCCGCTGATGAAATAATTAAAGCGATCTCTCTTGGTGTTCAAACCTCAAACACCGCTGGAAAAATGCTTAGCGATATTATCCCCGAAATTCAAAAGACCGTTCAGCTCATTAAAAATATATCAATGGCTTCGCAGGAACAAGCCGATGGTTCCAACCAAATCAGCACATCAATTCAGGAGATTAATAACATAACCCAAGCGAATGCTTCCTCTGCCGAAGAAATTGCCTCCAATGCTGATCTTTTAGCAAATCAGGCAGAGAAGTTGGAAAAAATGATCGATTTTTTCAAAATTTAGAAATATAGCTAAAAGACAGAACGTTTTCTTACAATGTGATAAAACCCTTAATACTACAGGTAATTTGATAAAATAATTTTCTTATTAAAATGTTAAAATAGATCCTTTAACAATGAAGAAATTTATCCTAATCCCAGTATTGCTTAGTATTCTAAGCATATTCTCATATTCACAGCCAAACAAACATTCGTTTGCATTTAGCAATACTGACTTTATGCTCGATGGCAAGCCATATCAAATTCTCAGCGGGGAAATGCATCCAGCTCGGATACCCGCTGAGTATTGGCGTCATCGTATTCAGATGGCGAAGGCTATGGGGTGCAACACCATTGCAGCTTACGTTTTCTGGAATTATCACGAAACAGCGGAAGGGGTATATGATTTTTCAACGGGAAACAAGGATTTAGCTAAATTCATTAGTATTGCTCAGGAAGAGGGGATGTGGGTACTACTCCGACCTGGGCCATATGTTTGTGCCGAGTGGGATTTCGGGGGTATTCCAACCTATCTTTTAAAAATTCCTGATATTAAAGTTCGATGCATGGATCCTCGCTATATGAAAGCGGTGGAGAATTATTTTGCAAAACTTGCTGAGGTCATAAAACCACTTCAGGTTGATAACGGCGGACCAATTCTGATGCTTCAGATTGAAAATGAATACGGGAGCTATGGAAACGATCGTGAATACCTTAAAACTTTAGTCGATATCTGGCGAAAGAATGGAATTACTGTACCCTTTTTCACAGGCGACGGACCTACCCAATACATGCTCGAAGCTGGAACACTAAAGGGTTGTGCTATTGGACTTGATTCAGGTTCTGATCAAGGAAATTTTGATATTGCAGCGCAGATGAATTCAGGTTCTCCTATCTTCAGCAGCGAAACCTACCCCGGATGGTTAACGCATTGGGGTGAGAAATGGGCTAAGCCAGATTCAATCGCTTTACTTAAAGAGGTTAAATTTTTAATGGATAACAAAAAGTCATTCAATTTGTACGTCATTCATGGTGGAACTAACTTTGGTTTCACGGCAGGGGCTAATTCTGGTGGTAAAGGTTATGAACCCGATGTTACCAGTTATGATTATGATGCTCCTATTAACGAGCAAGGTCTTCCAACCACAAAGTATTTTGCAATTCGTAAGCTTATTAAATCATATTTACCAAGTGGTGTTAAGCTACCTGAAATTCCTAATCCAATAGCATCGATTGATATTTCAGAAATTCAGATGAAAGCATTTGCATCCATTTGGGAAAATCTTCCAACTGCAGTACTTTCTGTCCAACCCAAAACATTTGAAGCGTTGGATCAAAATCAAGGTTTTATGATTTATCGAACTACACTAATTGGCCATAAGAGCGGCAAACTTGATATTACTGAACTACACGATTATGCAACTATCTTTTTAAATGGATTATTTTTAGGCAAACTCGACCGTAGGGAAGAGCTCTCAACAATAAAAATCCCTAAATCGGAGGTTAAAGATCCTATTCTTGATATTCTGGTCGAAGGAATGGGACATATCAACTTTGGACAGCATTTAATCGACCCTAAAGGAATTACGAATAGGGTAACGCTTAACGGAATGACTCTGATGAACTGGGAAATCTATAAGCTACCAATGAATGATAATTTCATCTCCTCATTAAAAGCATCAACAAATTTCTCAAAACCAGGAATTTTCTTTAAGGGCTCATTTAATCTTGATGATGTTGCTGAGACCTATTTTGATATGTCAAATTATTCAAAAGGTGTTGTATGGATAAATGGACATAACCTAGGACGATACTGGGAAATTGGACCTCAAAAACGATTATACTGCCCTGCATCCTGGTTAAAGAAGGGTGATAATGAAATAATCGCTTTCGATCTGCTTCAACTTGAAGCCAAATCAGTTAAAGGGGTGAAAACGCTTGAATAGAAGAAAAAGCGGGCAGGCTGAATATTTCTAACGCTTTTGCTATTACAAACACTTAAGTAAATTGATAAGTGGTTAGCAAATGTTAGAGATTGCAGATATAACTTCTGATTAGTTAATTTAAAGTAGTACTCACGGGCGAATAACGGAACTTCGCGTTTGTAATGTATTGCTTCTCCACTCAATCACCAGCAAACTCCTCGATGCTATTAATAAGTAAAACAACTTATTAGCATATCAACTTTACTGCTTATCGACTTGTAAACTTATCTAGTCGCTGGTCATAATGAATAGCGGTAGCATTTCAAAACTTTTGAAGTATGGCCTTAGCCTATCGGTATTGTAAAAGCGTTGAATATTAACAACCTTCTTCTGGCTCGTTACAACATCAATCGGCACAGTATCGTAACGACCATTTTTAAGCACTACCAAACGACCGTGTACTCCCTTTTGGATCAAATCCAAGGCAAGATTTCCAAAAGCCATTGGTACAATTGAGTCAATAGCATCAGGTTCACCTCCTCGAACCAAGTAGCCCAAGTTCTGGCTAATGATATTTACCGTTTTCCCTTTATTGTACTTTGCTGTAAGATCTCTAATCTGCTTCGATACGATATCACCAATGCCTCCCAACTTAGCGTGTCCAAATGCATCCTTTTCTGTTCCCTGAAAACTCATCTCCCCCATCCCTTCAAACATAGCTCCTTCGGATACCAATACGGTTGAATACCTACTTGGATTTTTCATTCTATCTTCAATAAGCAATTCTGTTAACCTATCAATATTGAACTTATGCTCAGGAATAACACATCTGTTGGCAACTCCAGCCATGGTTGGAAGCATTGCCGTAAAACCAGCATATCGTCCAAAAACCTCCAT
>JAYTVX010000157.1:0-9629 GCA_043743775.1 Bacteroidales bacterium
CTGCTTTGTTATCCTTCCGCTTTGAACCTCCTCAATCATCACTGCTGAACCATAGGCTAAACCCAATAGGTTCGCAGCAATCCACATCAACGAGGTAGAAGTTGATAAGCCGAATGCTTTGAGGACTGGGCGAAATATATAGGTGAGTAAGTTTGTTATTTTGAATTCAAGTAGGATCTTTTGGAGTATCATCAAAAGGGTTATCAGAACAACTATTTTCAGGCATAACTTCAATGTTGAAATTGTCCATGTTGACAAAACCTCCTGAAGTGTTGGATTGGCTAAATGATGTATCCCTAAATTCGACAATCCCATTTGAATCGGTAGTAGATAGTTTAGGATAACAGCAGCTAAGATTGAACTTAGAATTCTAAGGGTAATCATATGCCAAGCCTTTGAACCGGTCTTTTTTTGTACCGCCGTTTCAACAATCAGATTGTGTGCAATTAAACTCATGATAGCCATGATGGTCATTTCGCGAATAGTAAAATTCAACGATGTAATTACTGCAATGGCTGAGTATACATTTAAAAAAGCAGAGGTGATATAAACCAGTGCAGCTTCTCCGCGCAGACCAATTAAGCCAAAAGCTGGGGATAATAATTCCGATAAAAAATTTAAAATACCAAAGTGATAAAGAAGAGTAACCGATAATGAAATGGGTATTGTGATTTTTAAAAACCAAAGTGATGTTTTTAAAGCTGTTGGCATTGCCATTTTAATGCACCTTGCAATACGAGGAAAAAATGAATGCTCTTGAATGGTATATTTCATCTATTTTTAAAGTAATTAAAGGATTGGAGTGCGATATTTTTTCAATTCTAAGTTTAGCAATACCATAATATTAACACTAATGTTAAATGAATTTGATTAGGAGTCATTTTTTTATTCAATCACCATTAATTTCTTCTTCTTGTAGTCAAAATGCAATAAAATAGCTAGCAGTAGCATCAAAGCACTCATGAAAATTGGTACTATATAAACTGTTTCTGTTGATAATAATAATCCAAGTGTAAGTGAACCCACAGAAATTAATCCTGCAAATATTGCATACAAGTTTGTTTTGTAAAACCAAGCGTAAGGGAAAAAATGGGCGCCTGTGATAATAGCATAAACTACAACAAAGAACTCTGGCATTTTAATTAGGATCAAAATTAAGAATGGAAAATAAAACAATTGTGCAAGATTGAGAATAAGACCTAGGGGTTGTAACGGATTATCTTTATCGGTCCAAATTGTTTTAAATAATTTCGAAAACACTAGAGCTAAAGGCAACATTAAACTCCCAATAATAAAAGTTAGGATCGATTTGTCGTATGAACTAGCCTTAATTGTCCATACAAATGCTATCAATAACCAAACTATGCTTGAAGCTAAGATGAAATCTAATCCATTCTTTGCTTTTATTGATAAGCTAAGTCTTAATTTGTAAAAATCTTCTTGGGCTATCATGGTTTTTTAAATTGAAGAGTTTGTAAATCGACTGATTGAGTATTATAAATTAGGACTGGAATTGTCTCGTCAATATTTGTAAAATAAAAAAACCCCAAATTTTTGGGGTTTTGTACGGGTAAAGGGACTCGAACCCCCACGTCTTTCGACACTAGATCCTAAGTCTAGCGCGGCTACCAATTACGCCATACCCGCGAAAATTGTGGTGCAAATTTAAGGTTTTATTTCAAAAATGCAACATTGTTTCAATCTATTTGTAAATAAAAGTCTGTATCCCTTTATAAATGTGGAAATAAATTAAAGATAATTACTTTCTAAGCTCAAAATTTTTACCCAGATACACTTTCCTTACCTGCTCGTCATCTGCTAGTTCTTGTGCTGTTCCCGACTTGAGAATATCACCTTCGAATAGTAAGTAGGCTCTATCCGTGATGGTTAGAGTTTCGTGTACGTTGTGATCGGTGATAAGTATTCCAATATTTCGATCTTTTAGGTGGGCAACAATATTCTGAATATCTTCAACGGCAATTGGATCGACTCCAGCAAAAGGTTCATCGAGTAGAATGAACTTTGGGTCAAGAGCCAGTGCTCGCGCAATTTCAGTACGTCTACGTTCACCTCCAGAGAGCTGAATGCCTAAACTTTTTCGAATTTTCTGTAGTCCAAACTCACTGATGAGGGACTCGGTCTTTTCTCGCTGGTAGTCCTTTGGGAAAGTAGTCATCTCAAGAACTGCCCTAATGTTATCCTCAACACTTAAACTACGAAAAACAGAAGCTTCTTGGGCTAAATAGCCAATTCCGCGTTGAGCTCTGCGATATACAGGTTCATTGGTAATGTCGATATCATCAAGGAAAATGCTACCTGAATTGGGGTGAACCAATCCGACAATCATGTAGAATGTAGTAGTTTTTCCAGCGCCGTTAGGGCCTAAAAGACCTACGATCTCCCCCTGGTTAACCTCAACAGATGCCCCTTTGACAACTGTACGTGCTTTGTAACGTTTTACAAGATTATTGGTATATAGCCTCATCGTAATTATGTAACTTGAATTATTGGTAAAACTAGCAAATAAAAAATTAAATCAGTGAGACTTTAATTTTGTGAAACAAAATTATTTAGTCGAACTGCTCCCGAGTTTAGCCGAGGGATCAGTTGGGTGATATTGCCTTCGCCGAACTAGTGAACTCGGTTCCCCGCAACTTTGCTGCGATTGATAAATATTTTCAGACAATACCTCGACAGCTCTGCTGCGAGATAGTTTATTTAGAATATAATTTGCAAACCTGCACGAATTCCAAAATTCGGGATGTTCGGATTATCTAAATGCGTAAATCGCCAGAGGGCATCAATGCGAATAATTTTAAATATATTCTCAACACCAACTCCGCCTTCAACATAAGGTTTTGACACTTCGCCTAGGCCTGTAGGAAATATAAGTACATTCTTGTTTTTATCGTTTATTGTACCAATCAAAAATTTTCCTGTAACAACTTCTCGCCATTTTAATCTTCGCATCAGGGGGATATGGTTTAAGAAGAATCCCTGGAAATGATGCTCTAGAGTTACATTAGTATATTGATCTGAAGCAAATTCGTAGTAGTTCATCATGTTGAAAGCGAAACGGTCGAATGCGTATGTTTCATTCCCCTCATGGAGCTGGAGTAATGGGTAGGGGACTGTCCCAAATATTTTCCCTGCATCAACAATAAAACGTGTATAACCAAAGGGGTTGATGGTAAACTTATGATAATAATTTAAATGTAATTTGAAATATGAATACTGACTTCCAAATATTCCTTTATAGGCTCCAGTGATATCAAAATTAATCTCTGGGTATTTACTCCCTAAGCTAACCCGATCGAATTCTCCAGTTACAAATTTTTCGTCCTTAAGCCATCTAGTATTCAGCGTTAGGCTATAATTGGTAATCTTATTGAGTTTAGAATTATCAGATGAATAGTTAAATCGAATAGAATCCGATGGGTAAATGTTTTTGTAGCTAAAGTCTAACCTATTAGAAAGACCATTAAACCATTCTTTTTGGTAATATCCTGAAAGTTCATTTACAAGAGTTAGCTTATAGTTAGGATTTCGCCGAAGGACAGATGTCATAAGATTATCTTCGGTTAAAGCGTAAGGACTTTGACCTAATTGTTCAATATCCGTTTTATATTCTAGATTAACCACTTGCCTTGGTTTCTTTTTTATTACATAAAGGGCACCAAGTCCATATTTAAAGCGATTGTCTTTATCGCCATAGGCAGCAAAGGTTGAGAACATAATTTTTTTGCTGAACTTATTGCTTGTTCGCCCCGATACCCTAAACCGATTGCCCTCAATCTCGTTGAAACTGTAGGTTTTGTAGTAAGGTCCAATTTCGATGTATCCAACCACATAGTAGTAGTTAACGAACATATTCACAATATCAAAAAAGGTTTTGTACATCGGAACATGCTGAACCGAATCAACCATTTGGTATATACCTGCCTCCTTCTTCGTTAGCTCGAATGGTCGAGTTTTATCCCAGTAATTTTCGTTTTGATTTAACGCCCCCTCCTGAACCGTTACGTTATTTTGCAAGGCCTGAATGCTATCAATGATGGGTTGATTAAGCTTTACATTACTATAGGATGTTGTTTTTCGTCCAAAAAAACCAGCTGTTTTATCGGTTAAATTAAAATCAACAAAAAGCGATAGCTGCTTAGGAAACCAAAGAGTATCGTTGATTCTTTGATATTCGGCCGATGCCACAAGATCGTTTACAAAGTTAAGGTTTACGAAATCGGCAAGTCGAACCTGCGCCTTAACGATGGCCCATGTAGAATCATTCACCCAAAAATCTCCAGTAAAAGTGGGCTCCATCTTACGTTTGGGTTTGAATGATATTTGGTAACACCATTTATGTTCGATAAAAGCGCTATCGATTAGGTAGTACTTGTAGTAAAAAAGGCCACCATCAGCGATTGGACTAACCAGCCCTTGATCGAAAACGTTGATATAATTATCGTAAAGATTTATCTTTTGGTATATTTTGCCGGTAAACTGAGCTACGCTCTCATTTTTCACCCCGGATATTTTTGTAGCTTTAATCACTTCTCTTTCAACTTTAGGCGAACGCTGAAAATGATATTCCGATATGGCTTCGGTTATAAAAATGGGAAGAAATGTTTTACCAGTTATAGCGTTGGTATCTACATAGTTAAATATGAACTGGAATTGATTGAAGATTTTTTTCTTTTTCATCTTATCATCAACATTATTCAGATCAACCTCAATCTTGTTGTAGCTATCGTATGAGTATGAGTCTAACCTGTCAGGGTCGTTTTTCCATTTATTCTTAATGATTTTCCGTAGGATTATATGAGCAGGATTTTCGCCGGGAATAATCGTTACGCCCTCAAGTGCAAAAGAAGTAGCTTTAAGTTCAATGGTAAGATCTTGGTACTGTCCCTTTCGAATAGGGACTGATTTAGTATTGTAACCAACATATGAAATCATCAAAGAGTCTTTTGCTCCTCGGGTTTCGATAAAAAACTCCCCTTTAGAATCAGTGATCGTGCCAATTGATGTACCCTTAAATGCAAGGGTAACAAACGATAGTAGCTCTTTCGTATCGGTATCCAAGACTTTGCCCCTGATTTTTGTTAGTTGAGCAAAACTAAAATTCATGCTAACAATTAAGAAACAAAAGATAAGAGAGGCTTTGTGTATTTTATGGTTTCTATTCTTCATTCATCAATCTAAAAAAGGCTAAAATAGTAAAACAAAAATTAATCAGTAATGATTTTCTTTATTATAATCATTTTAGATACAATAATACTTACCTCGAATAGTACCCATAGAGGTATCGCTATGAGGGTCATGCTAAGCACATCAGGGGGACTTATTATTGCTGCAATTATAAGAATTACAATGAATGCATGCTTTCTGTATTTTTTTAGAAACTCAGGCGTGATAATTTTAATTTTCGTTAAGAAGAAAACTAAAACCGGCATCTCGAAAACTAGCCCTGAAACCAGCGATAATGATGATACCAGAGAGATGTATGAGGTAAGATTTATTTGATTCAGGACTTGATTGCTAACGCTATAACTGCCCAGAAAATCGATGGAAAATGGGGCTATAAAATAGTATCCAAAGAGTACTCCGATGAGAAAAAGAGCAGAAATAATCAAAACTGCGCCACGTGCTTTTTTTCGTTCTTCCTCATAGAGCGCAGGGCTAATAAATTTCCAGAGTTGATATATCAGATAGGGGAATGCAATAATTAATCCTGCATATATTGATACGGAGACTTGAGAATTAAATTGTCCCGCCATATCAATATTGATAATCTGAAAAGGTTTTGAGTTAATGCAAAGGGAGGGTGAGTCCAACAACTTTGAAAAGTAGCACATCATCCGATTTGTGAAAAAATCAGCTGATCTTGGCGCTAGTAAAATATCATCAAAAAGATATTTATACCCCAAAAAAGCTACGCAGGCAGCTAACAATATAGCCGTAACTGAACGTACGAGAACCCATCTCAACTCTTCGAGATGATCCATGAAACTCATCTCCTTCTTCTCTTGATCTTCCTTCTCAGCCATTCTCCTATTTTTAGACAATACCTTCCTTCAAAATATCGTGAAGGTGAATCATTCCAGCATATTTTCCGTTCTCAGTAACAATTAGCTGAGTTATTTTGTGCGATTCCATTTTGTTGAAAGCAAGAATAGCAAGTTCCTTTTTGTCAATCGATTTAGGATTAAGGCTCATGATATCTTTAGCGGTAAGATTATCCACAGAATCATTTTTCTGAAGCATTCGACGTAAATCTCCATCAGTAATGATACCCGCAACAACATTATCTGCATTCAATACAGCTGTTGCTCCCAATCGCTTAGAGGTCATTTCGAGGATTACGGTTCGAATTTTATCATCGAGGTTAACCTTTGGAGCATTCACCTCCGTGAAAATATCCGAAACCCTCATGTATAATTTTTTCCCAAGTGAACCACCGGGGTGAACACGAGCAAAATCATCGGGCGAAAAGCCTCTGAGGTGAAGTAAACACACTGCAAGTGCATCACCTATAACCAATTGAGCAGTTGTACTTGAGGTTGGTGCCAGATTGTTAGGACAAGCCTCCTTATCCACTGTTGCTTTTAGAACGAAGTCTGATTTTTGCGCTAAATAAGAGTTTGTGCTCGAAACGATTGCAATTATTTTATTTCCTAGATTTCGGATAAGTGGAATTAGAACCTTTATTTCGGGAGTATTTCCGCTTTTCGAAAGACAAATCACCACATCATCGGGTTGAATTATCCCCAGATCGCCATGAATTGCATCGGCAGCATGCATAAAAATTGCAGGGGTGCCCGTTGAATTCAACGTTGCAACTATTTTATTAGCAATAATTGCACTTTTACCAATTCCTGTAACAATAACCCTACCTTTTCCGTTATATATAACCGAAACACTTTTTTCAAAATCATCATCTACATACGAAGCGAGTTTTTCTATTGCATCTGCCTCTGTTTTGATGGTCTGAATAGCCAGTTGTTTTATGTCAGTTGCCATTTTTTAACTAATTTTAACTCCCTTTTATCAAAAACAATAAAAGTGGCGTATTATTAAAAGAAATCTTATTAAATTTAAAGTACAAAAGTACTGTTTTTTGGTTTATGTTTTAAATTCAAGGGTTGAACAAGTTGAAAAACATAAGCAGGATTAGTACAATTTAATCTAGATTGCAGTAACGACGCCGTTTTTGGCGATAAATATTGAGAAGGAAAAAGAGAATATGAGTATTAACGCAGAAATATCACTTAGTGAATATCTCAACAAGTATTTTGGATTTGGCACTTTTAAAGGAAATCAAGAGGTCATTATTCGAAATGTTTTAGCTGGCAACGATACCTTTGTGTTGATGCCAACGGGGGGAGGAAAATCACTTTGTTACCAACTACCAGCATTAATAATGGATGGAACCGCCATTATTATCTCACCGTTAATTGCATTAATGAAGAATCAAGTGGATTCAATGCGAAGCTTTAGCGTTGAGGATGGTGTTGCTCACTTTATGAATTCATCGCTGAACAAGGCCCAAATACAGAAAGTAAGACAAGATGTAACCTCTGGAGTAACAAAAATGCTATACGTCGCTCCCGAGTCTCTAACCAAAGAAGAAAATATTCAATTTCTTAAGCAGGTTAAGATTTCATTCTATGCCATTGATGAGGCGCATTGTATCTCAGAGTGGGGTCATGATTTTAGACCTGAGTACCGCCGAATTCGACCAATCATTAATGAGATTGGAAACGCTCCATTAATTGCACTTACAGCTACGGCTACCCCGAAAGTGCAGAGCGATATCCAGAAAAATCTAGGGATGCTTGATGCGAATGTGTTCAAATCTTCATTTAATCGAGCCAATCTTTATTACGAAATTAGACCAAAGGTTAATGCTATAAAGGAGATCATCCGATATATCAAAAATAATACTGGAAAATCAGGAATTATCTATTGCCTTAGCCGCAAAAAGGTTGAGGAGATAGCTGAGGTTCTTAAAGTGAATGGCATTAAGGCTCTTGCATATCATGCAGGGATGGATTCCTCTACCCGTTCGGGAAATCAGGATAAATACTTGATGGAGGATGTTGATGTTATTGTTGCAACCATAGCATTCGGAATGGGAATCGACAAACCCGATGTTCGTTACGTTATCCATTACGATATTCCTAAAAGTTTAGAGGGCTACTACCAGGAAACTGGACGTTCAGGTCGCGATGGAGGTGAAGGGCAATGTATAACTTTCTATAGCTATAAGGATATCCAGAAGCTCGAAAAGTTTATGCAGGGAAAACCTGTAGCTGAGCAGGAAATTGGAAAGCAGTTGCTCCTGGAAACAGTTTCTTACGCTGAGACATCGGTTTGCCGTAGGAAAATGCTACTGCACTATTTCGGTGAAGAGTATAAAGAGGATAATTGTGGGTGCTGCGATAATTGCCTACACCCAAAGCAACGATTTGAAGGGCATGAATATCTTCAAATGGTGCTTGAAACGGTGTCCATCGTTAAAGAAAAATTCAAAGCTGACCATATTGTCAATATTCTAACCGGCAATGCCAATACTGCGGTTAAAGCCTATAAACACCACAAACTTGAAACATTTGGTGAGGGAGCGGAAAAAGATGTAAGGTTCTGGAATGCAATTCTGCGCCAAACCATGGTGATGAAGTATCTGGATAAAGATATCGATAGCTATGGTATGCTTCTCCTTACTGAAAAGGGGCGAGAATTTCTGGCAAAACCTTATGATGTAATGTTTACCCAGGATCATGAATACGAAGAGGCGGAAGATGATGACTCTGGATACCCCACTGCTGGTAAAACCGGAGCTGTTGACGAGGAACTCTTCAATATGCTTAAGGACTTAAGGAAAAAGGTTTCCAAAAAGAAAAGCCTTCCACCTTTTGTAATTTTTCAGGATCCTTCACTTGAGGATATGTCAATCCAGTACCCTATTACAATTGATGAACTCCAAAATATATCAGGGGTTGGTACTGGTAAAGCTAAGCGCTATGGTAAAGAATTTATCGATTTGATCAAATCGTATGTCGACGACAAGGAGATTATTCGCCCTCAGGACATGGTTGTAAAATCGATAGCGAACAAATCGCTCCTGAAGGTTTACATTATTCAGAGCATCGACCGTAAGATGGATTTAGATGATATTGCAGCAGCAAAGAACTTAGAAATGGCTGAATTGCTTAATGAAATTGAGGCTATTGTAAACTCAGGTACAAAATTAAATATCGACTATTACATCGATACAACAATTGAAGAGGAGAAGCGTGAAGAGATTTTTAACTATTTCCATGAGCATGCTGAAACTGAATCAATCGAGGAGGCGATAAAATACTTAGGCGAGGAGGATTATAATGAGGAGGAAATTAGGCTCATCCGCATTAGGTTCCTTTCGGAGCTGGGGAATTAGAGTAAATCTTGTCTTTATTTAAAAGATAACTAAAGGTTGGTTTTTGCCAACTTTTTTTATTTTTCTTAAAATGGTTCTAAATGTGTTACACTTGAACAACATTCCCAGTCTATGTTAGTATGACTAATTCCGATATTTTTGGAAATCATCTATCTTTATCATTGAAAATTAAATTTTATAACGTGGAAACAAT
>JAYTVX010000158.1:0-2072 GCA_043743775.1 Bacteroidales bacterium
CATCGTTTACTCACAGGAAGATCAATCACAAAAAGATGTGATTTCGAAGCTCAAAGAGGATAATATTGAGTTGAATCATCGGTTGGATCAACTACAGAAAATGGTTGACGATGGGCTTTGGTTCGATCGGATGAGCGATGTGGCATTTGTCGATAAGGTTTTCATGTATGGTCCACCTCCAGCTAAGGTTCAAAACCCAACTGCTATGGGAGCTAAGAATCCTGTGAAATTCTGGTCTTACATTTTCATTCCCAAGAATATAGATCAAACAAAAAAATACCCTTTACTCGTTCTACCTCACGGCGGTGTTCATGGTGATTTTACTACCTGTCATTTTCATATTATTCGCGAGATGATGGCTCAAGGGTACATTGTTGTAGCCCCAGAGTATAGAGGAAGTACAGGATACGGAAAAGGTTTTCATGACTTAATCGACTATGGAGGTCTAGAGAATGAGGATTGTGATGCTAGCCGTCAGTACATGATTCAGAACTACGACTTTGTCGATGGGGACAGAGTAGGGATTATCGGCTGGAGCCATGGTGGAATGATCGCACTCATGAATATTTTTAATAATCCGGGTGCTTATAAATGTGCATTTGCTGGAGTTCCTGTCTCCGATTTGGTTGCCCGAATGGGTTATGCAACTGACGAATACCGTGATATTATGTCGGCCGAAGGCAATATTGGCAAGACAGCACATGAGGATGTTAATGAGTATCGTCGTCGTTCACCTGCATGGAATGCTGAGAAATTGCAATCTCCCTTGCTGATCCATACCAACACCAACGATGATGATGTTAACAGTCTTGAAGTTGAGCATCTGATACAGGCGCTAAAAGCCGAAGGGAAAAAATTTGAGTACGAGATTTTTAAAGATATTCCTGGTGGTCATTCATTCGATCGGATCGATTCCAAAATTGCCAAGGAGATTCGCGTTAAGATATACAAGTTCTTGGCTCTGTACCTAAATCCACAAAAACCTATAACTAGCGTTCAGGATATCAATAAAGCAGCATATTTACCCTTGAAGTAGTTGACAGTTATTGGTTGACCGTTGATAGTTATTATAATCTATGGTTGGCTAAGCAATTTTTGACATACCATCGAAACGAAGTTCATAAAACGGGTATCAAATAGCAAATACTGAATTTCTGCTTTCGCCGAAATGTATAAAAATGATTAAAACAATAGACTTATAAAGCCAGCACCTTTGGTGAAGCGTGTTTTTTCTGTCAACCATCAACTCTAAACCATCAACTTCATTTGAGCATATCAATAACCTCACCAATTCTCCCATCAACCGTTTCGGGTTTAATGCCGAGTATTAAGGAGATCATAGGATATAGGTCGATGTTCATAAAAGCAGTATGTTGGTATCCCTGCTTGAAGTTCGGGCCAAAGGCATAGAAAATTCCCTGCATCTCGGGGTACTGGTTATCGTAACCATGGGTTCCTCCGGAGTATTTCTCCTTATCGCCAACCCAGCTTACGCTGTAACCAAGGTTTGCTTCAACCAGTAGATCACAAATTCTTGGATTCGAACCGTAATGGTACCTTTTTGGGATACTATCGTGCTCCCATACTTTCAGGTTGGGTATCTTCTTTAGAATCTCGATAGCCTGTTTATAGAACTGTGGTTTTGGTTGAAGGTTATAAACTGGATTGCCCCCTGCAATCACATCGAACCAATCCTTGTTGACAAAATCGGAAAGGTTAACAAACTTATCCTTCGATATTGGAGCCATGCCGTGATCTGAGACTATGATTATATTGATTTTTGAAGCGTTAGGTAACGCTTTTATTTTTCGAATAAAAACGCCAAGTAGGCTATCGATCCTTTCAACAACCACTCTTGTTTGGGGCGATACAGGGCCATACTCATGGCTTGTCCAATCGGGTTCTTGGTAGTACCAGGTTATCAACCTTGGTCTATCCTCAATGGGAAGGCTTAACCAATGAATAACCGTATCAATTCGGTCCGATAGTGGCACTTTCTGATTATATTTTTTCCAGTACGTCGGTTGCATTCCCTCGATTTGTGCCTCGGAGCCAACCCAGTAGAATGATGC
>JAYTVX010000159.1:0-12969 GCA_043743775.1 Bacteroidales bacterium
AGCTTAATGGAGCTCCCGCTAGCAAAAAGGTAGATTCGACTTTTATTGATTGGTAATCCGTTAAGGTTGATATCCTCGGTACCGGTATACCTAAGAAAATAAAGATCGACGCTTTTGATTTGTAGTATAACGATGAAGCCACCGAGTGCTTCTACGGGGATATGTTTACACGATTCTCCAGTTTCTGTTTTATCGTGGATTGTAAGAAAACTTGGATAATCAAGATCTTTTAATTCGTTCTTGACGATAAAGTTCTCAACGTCAGAGATCTCTTCCTTGGTGAGCTTAAAAACTTCGGCAACGGTATTGATAATCGCCATCCGCTGTTCGGTAAACTTACGGTCAGCGTTAATCAACTCATACAAACGAACAAGAACAACCGTTTTCTGTTTTTGGGTAAGTGTTTTGTTGATCTTTCTACAGATACCCAAAATCTTTACAGAATCTTTAACCGAGGTAAGTCTAGGTTTTTTTGGAGCATCACCATTTTCTGCCCCTTCTTCCTTCTCATCGAGAAGGCCAGCATGCTGATCAAAAAGATTAATATACTCCTTTACCGCCTCATCGTTAAGTTGCTGGGTGAGGAAATTCACAACGTACTCCCTTTCGTTCGATACTACACCTTCGTCCTGTTTTGCAATAATTGCAAACAGTTGCATCAACGCTTTGAGAATCTCTTCACTCATCGCCTAACTATTATTTGGATAAAAAAGTATTACTAGTTTAAAGTATAGCTAACCTGTTCAAATGGAACATCAACGATTTCTGCATACTCTTCTCCGGCTTCTTGCATATCCTCATCATCCTCAGGATAGTACCAACGAATCAACACATCCTTACCATCTTCGTGCATCTGCTCAAGTTTCATTAAAATATCGAGCAAAAGCTTTGAACTAGCGGTATTGAAATAAACTAGCTTAAACGTGAAGATCGTTTTTGGATTAGGACTCGATGAGTACTCATCGAGCCAACGAATAATTGGCTCATAAAATGCAGTCACATCTTCGGGCAAAGAACGACCTGACACCTCAAAAACTTCGTTGTCAGCATCAAGAATTACGGTAGGGGTATCATCGGTCCCCATTATTTTTATAGTATTCATAGTTGGATATTTTACTCTGTTCGGGAAATGGTGGAGGTAAGAATAAAGAAAGAGTTTTCCTCATCGATTGAAAGAAAATGGAATTCGAGTTTACGACCCGTTTTTCGTGCAATATCGATGAATCCTAACCCTGCACCACCCTTCTCAGAAAGCCTTCCTTCACGCATCTGCGTTTTGTAAAGTTGTTTTAGGCCTTCTTTGTCGAGTATATTAATATTATCGAGTATTCGGGTTAGCTCCTCTATTTTTGCATTTTCTATCACGTTTCCAGTGGTAACGTGATATTCAACATCTCCCTTGCTTACCATGAAAATTCCTCGTCCAGCAAACAAGAAATCATCCGAACCAAAGCTGTCGGCATGTTTGCTGATGTTCTGAAGGCATTCAACCATAACATGGAAGACTTTCTTCTGAACCGTATTTGATTCCTCTTCCTTTGCCATATTTGATTCGGTAAGGGAAGTAAAGGCTTTGGTGATCTGATGGGTAATTTCGCCCTCGTAAACAAGGGTGATTTCATGAGCCTTCATCGACTTATAGAAGTCGTAAACGAACTCAAGAAATCCTCTGACATTTTTTTTATCCATAGCCCGTAAAGTTATATAATTTACAAATATATTAATCTTAATTAAAACTCGATTCCTATTAATAAAAGGTCGTCGACCTGTTTATGATTTCCTTTGTATTCCTCAAAGTCTTTTACGAAAAGATCTGAGTACTGGGGCATTGTAAAGTCTTGGTTGCCCATAATTAAATCTCTAACCCGCATCGGACTATACTTTCTATCCTCTTCGCCACCAACCTGATCCGTTAACCCATCGGAGAAGAAGAATATTTTATCGCCAGTCTGGATTTCTATCTGGTGATTTGTAAAATCTTCCTCCCCTTTTTTAGGATGAGGAATCCCCCCAATTGCTTTTCTATCACCTTTAAACTCTAGCAATTCCCCTTTGCGGAGCAGGAATAGCGGGCGATGAGCTCCAGCATATAGCAGTTCACCCTTTTTAAGATTAATTTTACATAGAGCAATATCCATGCCGTCGCGTGCATCTGCATCGGGTCTATCCTGCTTTAATGTTTTACGTACCCCAAAGTGAAGTAGATCAAGGATTTTGCCTGCTGAGTAGGATGCATCGTGGTCAACTACGTTATTCAAGGTGAAATAGCCAATGAACGAAAGCAATGCTCCTGGAACTCCATGTCCTGTGCAGTCAACAACAGCAATATAGATGTAATCCTCCTTTATAAAGAACCAGGGGAAATCGCCGCTGACAACATCCCGAGGATGATAAAAAACAAATGATTTTGGAAGATATTGCCTAATCATTCTATTGTTCGGAAGTATAGAGGTTTGAATTCGTTGAGCGTAGTTAATACTCTCGGTAATTTTTCTGTTTTTATCTAGTATCTCCATCTCAATTCGTTTGGCCTCGGTGATATCGTGGCTAACAAAAAGGATGGTTTCAAGCTCGTTCTCGTTCAACTCAGGGATGGCGTTGATGTGCATGATTTTTTCGCCTTGCTGGGTTGGTAAAGTGATCTCGCCATCGAGCTTTTCCTTTGTTGATTTTATTGTTTTTATAGAATCTTTGAAAAAGTTCGCCAGGTTTTCATTGATCTTTATTGAACTTAGAGTCTGGTTTATGATCTCCCTCGCTGGAAGGTTAAGGTATTGCTCAGCCATAGGGTTTGCATAGAAGAATTGACCCGCTGTGTTGAGTCGAATAATAAGGTCGGTGGAGTTTTCCGAGAGCGATTGCATTTTACTTCGCATACGTTCTTCCTTCTCGGCCCGTTTGCGTTCGGTGATATCCTGCGAATTGAGGATGATCCCATTAATAGCCGCATCGTCGAGTAGGTTACGTCCAGTAACTTCAAGGAAAATCTTTTCCCCATCCTTCTTCATGAAGGTATACTGAATGGTAATGGCAACTCTTGGGTTGTTATTAAGACTTTCGAACATATTGTTAAGATCGATTTCACCTTTTCGGGTTAATCGATCGATATCCTTCCCGCTCATCATTTCCTGTGGGGTGTACCCAAGAATTTTTGTAACCGAAGGACTAACGTAGTTCAGCTTTAAGTTCTGATCGTATATGGATATTATCTCCGAAGCATTTTCAAGTAGGGAATGTAACCTTTTTTGTGCGTTCTCAACCTCAATAATTTTATCCTCAAGCTGTGCGTTTGATTTTTCGAGTTCGTCGTGGGTAGCACGCATTTCCTCGGCATTCTGACGAAGTTCCTCCTGATTCTCCTTTAGTTCCTCGGTCATCTGTTGAGCTTCCTGAAGCAATTTTTCGGTCTTTTGATTTACGCTAAGGTTAAAGATTGTTCGCGCAATAATTTCACCAACCTCGCGAAGGAATTGAATTGTAATATCTGGTATTTGCTCGTCTATTGAAGCGAACTCAACAACCCCTTGTAACTTCTCGTTGGTGATTAGTGGGATTATCAGAATGCTTTTGGGCTTTTTATCGCCAAGGATCCCAGAGGTCATTGTTGCGTAGTCATCGGGAACTTCGGTACGATAGATGAAATCCTTTTCGTAGGCGCATTGTCCGATTAGCCCTTTGCCGATCTTGAATTCCTGGTTGATGTACTTTCTGCGATTATAGGCGTAGGTTGCGAGGTTTACTAAAGCATTCTTATCCTCGTCGTAAATGTAAAGCGCTCCCTGGACGATGTTGATATACTTGATTAGCTTAACGAGTACATCATAAGTGAGCTCATCGAGGTTTGTGTGAAGACGAAGGATGTACGATATTTCATCTTTACCTTTTGCAATCCAGTTTAGCTCCGATTCCTTTTCCTGATTGGAGAGCAGATTGTCGCGCATAGCCAATAACGACTTGCCTAGAATATCGTCTTCATCTGTAGCTACAAAGGGAGCATTATATTCGCCTTCACCAATTTTTTTGGCGAAAAGTGCATTTTTGCTGATATCAGTATCGCGTTGGTGCAGCTCTTCTTCAAGGAATAATGTTTTTTCGTAGTGTTTTTTAAGCTGATACCAAGAGTATAAAGCAAACAGAACTGGTATAATATCAATAAACCAGTGTATAGGATTTATACTGTGTAGTTTAATGATACCAACAAATGAGAAGGGGATATCTTTGAACGAAAAGTCAATAATCCATGCAGTAATGGGGAATAGCAATCCAAAGGCTGCAGCCAGAATAACTCTTTGGCGAATAATATTTCCGCTAGAAGTGTCTGATATTTTGCCGATAGATGTCATACTTTTTCGCTAAGGTTTTGATGATTGAACTAATTTCACGCCAAGTTGGTGTCCAATATAAGCAAAAAGTTCTTCAACTTCACTGCTAAATGATTTAAAGGATGCTAATTCTATTATACCGATAGTCTCATTATTCTGCGAAATTATTGGAACTATCAGTAAATAGCTAGGTGAACCATCGCCCAAACCGGACATTACAGCGATGTAGTTTTCGGGTACTTTACTTAAATTCAATACCGTTTTATTTTTTGCCACTTGCCCCGAAAGGGTTTCTCCCTCGCGATAGGTTACCGGTTCTGTTTCGGAATAGTATGCATAGCCCGATTTAAAGGAGAAAATCCCATCAGGATCTTTCAAATAAAGAAGACCTTGAACGATTGGGAATCGGCGGGAGCAATTCTGAAGGAGCAATTCTCCAAATTTGACTACATCCTCACTATTCGATGGTATAATAGATTTTGATTCTTTCTCAATATCGATTTTTTCTTTAACAACTGTTTCCTTCTTTACCTCTTTTTGGATTTTACTAACCTCGATCTTGTTCATTAAGGTTTCAACTTCTTTTTCTAAGCCCTTCGACCTATTGCTTTCATTAAGGATGAGAAAGTAATAGATAATTCCAACAACTGCGATAAGCAGCATACAAAAGATACCCCATGCAGGAGTTGTATTAATACCTGATGCTAGTAAGGTATTATGGAACGATTTAAAAACCAATAAAACCAGTACAAACATGAGGACTAGCAAAACCCCAGGTAAGTATTTTGAGTATGGTCTAAATAGGCTCATGGGGCAGTTGTTTTTATATTTTGTAAAAACTTAATAATCTCTTGGGTTGACATAACATAGTCGGCCTTGGTGAGCTTAAGAGATGCTTCGGTCATTGTTTTTACCTGGCATTCTGCCGGATCTTGAACGATGATTAAACCTCCAAGGTCTTTTATCTTTTTTAATCCGGCGGCTCCGTCGCGATTGGCTCCCGATAGGATGATTCCAATGAGTTTTTCACGATATACCTGCGCCGCAGTGATAAAGGATAAATCGATACTTGGTCGCGAGTGATTCACTGACTCCTCGGTAGAAAGAGCGATTTTATTGCCCAGTTCGATGTACATATGGTAGTTTGCAGGAGCAAGGTATGCTTTTCCGGGTTTAATCTGCTCTTTGTCAAAGGGCTCAACAACTGGTATAGATGCTTTAATGGAAAGTGCTTCGACAAAACCACTTCGGATGTGTTTAAGCCTGTGCAGGCTAAGTAGCACAGGTAAGGGGAATGAAGGAGGTAATGAATGGAGTATTCGGGTAATAACCTGAAAACTGCCAGCCGACCCACCTATTATAACTGCTTTGTAGTTCAATTTTATGTTGTTTTTTTCTTGTAAATTTTATCCAAGTCGTTAAACACCGTAAATTTATTGCTTGTGTTTGTACTTTCCAACGTTTCCTTAACACCTATTGCTAGATAGCCACCGGGAACAACGCTGTTTGTAAGCTGACTCAAAACTTTGTCCTGAAGTATTTGGTTGTAGTATATCATCTGATTTCGGAATAGGATCAATTTGATACCCCCAGGTACATTATCGTATACTGTATTTAACTTTATAAAGTTTACGCCATGAATCAAGCTGGGATCGAAAATCATTTGTCCATTATCAATTTTATAATAATCGGCGAAACTTCGCTTGCCGATACATCGAAGATAGTTGGCCTCATTAACCTCCACATCCTTGGCGTCAATTCTACCATTCTTAATTTTATCGATCGCTTTTTCGGAGATTACCGATGCGTACAGTTGAACATCGGGGAGTATTCCCGATTCTTTCAGAATAATTGCTAATGAGTAAAGCTCCTCCCCTGAATCAAATGCAGCAACCCACAATTTTGGTTTAGTCGTTCCTTTCATTAAATCAGGTAGTATTTCATCCCGAATGGTTCGCCAGAGGGAGGGATCGCGGAACATTTCGGTAGTTTCAGGGGTAATATCATATAGAAAACTATCAAAGTACTCCTTGCTGCTTATGAGTCGATTAATTAGTCCGTCGGCATCCTTAAATCCGTTATTCATGATTATCTGCTCAAGCCTACGTTTAAATGAGGTAAGAGCATAATCCCTAAAATCGTAGCCATACGTATCAAGGATTGTTTTGATAACATTACGCGTTTCTACTATGCCTATTTCGTATCTAATCATATAAAAAAATCCCTGATTGTTATTTTATTTTTTCTTTTTTAGGGCTTCAAGCTCTGAAACTAATGCTGCCATCTCCTTCTCTTTTATCTTTATCTCCGAAATGTCAAAACCTATGTTGATAATCTTTGTAACTTGATTATGTTCATTCATAATTGGGGTGTATACCTCCGAAATCCAAACCTCTTTCCCCTCAACGATTAACGAGAATTCTCTATTCTGTTTAATACCATTAGACAGGTTTTCCCAGAATTTCTTAAACTCTTTGGGTCTTTTTTGGGCAACGAAATCCAAATCGGAGATAAGTTTTCCTTCAATCTCCTCTTTTTTGCCTCCAAGCACATCGGTATTTTTGTTGTTGATGTATGTGATTACACCAGCGGGATCAAGTTCAGTTATGAGGCAGGTATGATCTAGCGCTAAGAGTAGCGCCTTCATTTCATCATCACGTTGCTCATTGAGCTCCTGTTCAACTTGGAATTCAAGTAAACTTTGTTCAATCTCTTCGGCTTGTTTGTGAGCGCGTTTCTCGAGAAGTTTAGATTCAGTAACATCCTGACCTAGAAGGTATATTTTGTAAATTGAACCTGTTTCATCTAGCGCAGGGCTTATACTTGCTAGTATATAGAATTCGTTACCGTTTTTATTAATCCAATGCATTGTTGACTTGTAGGTGCTTCCAGACATCACCTCCGTCCAGACACTATTGAACATCCCTTTTTCATCGGAATGGATATAATCTGAAAGATTCTCCCCTTCAAACTCGTTTCTGCTGCAACCCATCAATGTAAGAATATTGTTGTTGGGATTACTAATACTTCCATCCTCATTCAACTCGCAGAAAAGCAGTGCTTCGTTTATAGCTGCCGACATTCCTTCCATTTCTAAGGTCTTGCGGGCCATCTCTTCCTGGGTAGCCTGCATCTCTTCCATATTCTGACGCATCTCCTCTTCCTGGGCAGCCATCTCTTCGCGTTGTTGTTGCGATTGTTCAAGGAGTTGAGTGGTACGAATGCTATTTTTTACCGATGAAAGCGTTGAGGCAATGCTTTCGCCAATCTTTTCAACGAATTCAATTTCAAAGTCTTTAAATTCTTTGAACGATGCGATCTCAATGACTCCAAAAATTGAATCCTCCAATTTAAGGGGTACTATCAGTAACGAGGTGGGAACTGCTTCACCTAAACCCGAAGTTATTCGAATGTATTCAGTCGGTATTTCTTTGAGATGGATGGTCTGTTTTTCAACGGCACACGTGCCAACCAAACCTTCACCTAGCCCTATTCTTTTTTCGAAGAATTTTTTCCGATTGTATGCAAAAGCCGAAATTAACTCAAGATGCTTGTTCTCAGGATCATCATCATTAAAGATAAACAAACCACCCT
The DNA here is from genome assembly GCA_043743775.1 of Bacteroidales bacterium. Classification (GTDB taxonomy): domain Bacteria; phylum Bacteroidota; class Bacteroidia; order Bacteroidales; family Tenuifilaceae; genus UBA8529. The sequence goes on from JAYTVX010000159.1 coordinate 7,917, forward strand.
GATTCGCATCGAGGTAGTTAACAAGGTTTTGAATTACATTGTCGGCTAGCTTGGTGAGGTTATTATTGTTTTGACGGAGTATGTCCCCAAACTGGGCAAGACCGGTTGTTGCCCAGTTTCGTAGTTCGTCTTCTTTTCTCCTTTTAGCCTCTTCAATGGTCGCTAGTTTTAAGCTTTGCCGCATATTCAGGAGTGAATTGCCTAGCAGATCCTGATCTCCCAGTGCATTAAATTCAGCATTGAGGTTATTCTTTCCAATTTCTTTCGCGAAATCAGCTTTGTGCTGAAGATTATCAATCAGGTCGTTGAGTGAGTTTGCTATCTGACCAATTTCATCGTTATTGTTAATGGTAATTTTATCCGTATTCTCACCTTTAGCCAGCTTCTTAACCGCTTCAATAATTTCCTCAATGATGTTAATGATTGGTTTTAGGATAAAACTAATGGCAAAGAAGAAAACAAGGGACGCAAAAATTACAAGAATTATTAGTATCGATCTATTCTGAGAGATACCTTCGAAGACCTCGCTTTTATTGATCGATACTCCGATATAGGACTTATAGGATTCGATGTATTTAAAGTAAAAAAGCATATCCTGCTTACTCCCATCCTTGTAATCGGTGTAGCTAATAACACCTTGCTGGTTGTGCAAAGTTTTTATCTGTTGAAAAAGCGTACTTGGAGCTCTTTGACCCTCTTTAAATATATGAATCAGATATTGCCCTGATTTGTCGATAAGGAATGGAAAATCAGTTTTATAGTAGGCGTTTTGATTAAAGAAAGGTTTAAGTAGGAGATAGTCGGTGTTGCTAAAGCCTGGTTCAGTTTGATTTTCGACCAGCTGAATTGATTCTGACATCTTGTTGAGGTAAACCTCCATCTCTGTTTGGGCAACTGATAGTACTCTCTTAATGGAGAGTTTATAAAGTGTAAAACCAGAGGCTGCATACAAAATCACTACTATCGGAATGGTGAATAGTAGGATTCGTTTATTCAGGTTCAGGTTTTGAGTAAACTTCATCTCAATTTTTTTTATTAGTATAACTCAATCACTTTTTAACGTAAGCTTGTCCTATCCTTTCGAACTTATTGGCCCATGGTCCAAGAATAGTCTCGTGCATTCCAAGCAAAAGGCATCCCTTGGGGTATAGATTTGAATGGAACAACTCAAATACTTTATTCTGGAGGCTATAGTTAAAGTAAATAATAACGTTTCGACAAAGTATTAAATCGAATTTTGCAAAAAACAGATTCCCATCTTTCACCAAATCATGTTTTCGGAAAATAGGTTTTTCGGTAAGGAATTTCTTTATCGTGATAGTATCCTTTAGCTTGTCGATATCAAAATATTTTTCGTAGGGGACGTCATTGTATTCCTCAAAATTGAGGGGATTCTGCTTAATTACTTTATCGAAGTTATCGAGGTAGCCAATATTGAATCGATATTTATAGACCCCTTTTTTTGAGGCTTCAAGTACATCGGTATTTAAGTCGGTGGCGAATATTTTTGCTTTATCGAGCATATCCATCTCGTTCAGCAAAATCATCATGGAATATACCTCCTGCCCGGTAGAGCAACCAGCATGCCAGATGTTAATGGTCTTGTTATTCTTAAACCGTGGTAGAATGCGTGAACGAAGGAGATGCCAAACTTGAGGATCGCGGAATAGCTCGGTGGTGTTTACAGTGATCTCTTTAACAATCTTCTCGGCAAAACAGCTATCTACCTTTATGGTTGCAAGTAACCCCGCTAAGTCAACATTAAGATCAGTTAGGACCTTAAGCAGACGTCGCTTTAATGATTTATCCGAGTATTCAGATAAATCATATTTAGTCACGTTTTTAAGTGTCGTTACAAAGTATTGAAGATCTTGATCTGTTACAATCATATAAAAGCCTGAAATTTAATCAGGTTACCAATTCCTGACCCGATGCTATTCGTTTACAATTACTAAGTTCTTCGATTTAGAAAAAATAGAACGTAGTAAAAGCTTAAACTTGCTAAAAATATAAATACTTTGCAAATCTGCAAAGGTCTTATGTGTTTTTTATTTTGCAATGTAACCTTAAGGTTGAATTCATTCAGATTAACTTTTCTATGGTTTCAATTTAAAGGTCATAGATATTGGGTTATGATCTGAGTTCCGGAAGTTGAGGTCGAATGTTTGGCTTTGTATAATTTCAACATTCGGCGATACAAGGAAAATATCTATTATCGATCTAAAAGTCTTTCCCGGAGTATGCGATTCATTCAAGTACCTATTTGTTGGTGATTTTGGATCGAACACCCATTTCCAATCGTTGGGTATGAAATCGGGGCTAATGTTGGTTAGCTTAAAGGATTCAGATTTATAGTTCTCGCCAAATGTAGTGATGGCAAAATTTGGAGGAGATTGATTCCAATCGCCACCAACTAAAACATAGTTTCCTTTAGAATATTCGCCCATGATAAAATCTTTAAGAAATTGCATCTCCTGTTTTTTAAGACTACCATCGTCAAAGGCCGACATGTGGGTGTTAATAAGGATAAACTCTTTCCCGTTTGTGGTAGGATAGCGGTTAACGAGCATACATCTTCTTAGGTTGAAAAGCCTATTCGGCCATCCGAATTTACCGGGGTAGCCATAACGTGTTGAACTCTTAGGAAGAAATTTACTTAAACTTAATACCCCAGAATTTACTTGACCCATCGGGGAGGTGGGAGGAATGGGTACAAAATTTACAACATAGTTCGGGGCAAGAGCAGCGTGATAACCCGATTGGCTTACCAGCGTTTCCCTTTCGTTGATAAAGTAACTTCTCTTTGAATGAAGGTCAACTTCCTGTATGAGAAAAAAAGTATTTGATATTTTCCTTTTCAAAAAGAGATTGATTGAGTCGAGATTAATAATAGTTCTCTCTTGTGTATCCCGAACCTTTTTACCATTATCATAGAAAAAATCCATATTATCTCCCAACCCAGCATACCCAATATTCCACGACAATACGCTTAAATCGGAATTGCATCGTATTGTATCGGGTTTGATGTTTTCGGCAAGAATCACCTTTTGCGGCGGATCGTAATAGGTTATGGTTGAATATATAATGAAAAACAAGAAAAACAGAATCCCTGTAAGTAGGATAAGTCCTATGAGTCTTAGCGTTTTCATATACCTACGAGTTTTGGCTAAAGTTAAGAATCTTCATCAAGATGACAAGTGAATTAAACAGGTGTTCAATTTAAAGAATTTATTATGAACTATTAATTCATATACATTGAACAAATTTCCTGTTGTGATAGATTTTTGAATTTTTTTCTTTCCATCACTCATTTATTCAATTACTCCACTTTAATAATAATTAAAAACCTGTTATATAGCTATTTGTATAAGACATCAGTGAGAACGTTGATTCGCCTTTGGAAGGTAATATTTTATATATATCTTTGACCGGAAATACAAAATAGGATATGAAGTTTGGTGTTGTAATATTCCCCGGCTCAAATTGTGACCACGATACGGTCTATGTTTTGAGGAATGTTTTGGAGCAAGAAGTTGTTGAACTCTGGCATAAGGATACCGATTTTCAAGGGGTTGATGTAATTGTTCTTCCTGGAGGTTTCTCATTTGGAGATTATCTTCGCTCAGGAGCTTTGGCTCGATTCTCACCAATTATGCAAAAGGTAATAGAGTTTGCAAATAATGGAGGTTACGTTTTTGGGATCTGTAATGGTTTCCAAATTCTCTGCGAAGCAGGTCTTTTACCTGGTGCGCTGCTACACAACAATCACCGAAAATTTTCGTGCAAAAATATTTTTTTAGTCCCCGATAGTAAAACCGCACCACCTACTGTTTATCTTCCCCGGAATAGAGCGTTGAAAATTCCTATTGCTCATGGAGAAGGACGTTACTACGCCGATCGTGAGACCATTGCAGAAATGCGTTTGAATGGTCAAATCATGTTCCGCTATAGCGATGAAAACGGAAATATTTCGGAGGCGGTAAACCCCAACGGATCTCTCGAGAATATTGCTGGTATCTGCAATCGTGAAATGAACGTATTCGGGATGATGCCTCACCCCGAACGTGCTTCGGACGATGAATTGGGAAATACCGATGGTCGATTAATCCTAGAATCGCTTATCCGTTTCATCAAAGAGAAAGAGTAAAGCGTTTTACAGTTGCCTAACGTCCAGAAGTACATTTTGATGATCTTCAGGATTCTCAACTATAGTAAGAATTTTTTGAGCAACAACCTCAGGTAAGACGAGTTGCCCCTTGTTTTTATAATCAATAAATTTATCAAGGTGAGGAAAATCCTTTGGTTTGGAAGTCCTTACCTGTTGCTGCATATTGGTGTCGACGATACCCGGTGCAATTGAAAAAGCTCTAATTTTTTTAGTATCATAAACATTCTCAGCTTGTAGCACCTGTGAAAACATATCGATAGCAGCCTTCGATGCACAGTATGGAGTCCAAGATTCAATAGGATGACGTGCAGCACCAGAGCTTATATTCACAATTACTATGGAAACATCAATCCCCTCATAGGTTTGAAGTAACTTATTGGTAAGTATTACCGGGCAAATTGTATTTAGGTTAAATACATTTACAATGGATTCATTTGCCTGTTTTCCGATGGGTTTAACCTCACCAACTATTCCTGCATTGTTTATGAGGACTACCTTGTAAGCATCCGAATGTTTCTCGAAATTTAGCTTTAAAACCTCATCAACATTCCCTAAATCAATGGCGATATGTTTGTAGTTAGCATGCTTGATGCTGCATGTGCGCGAAAATCCAAATACTATTGATTCTTCAATTTGCAATGCTTGTTCGGCTAGGGCTTTCCCAATTCCTGAGCTGGTTCCGGTGATATAGAAGATTATCATTTTGTTAAGATATAAATAAAAGTCAATTGCGAGAAGATATTGTATATCACGAAGGTGCTAAGACATGAAGTCAGGCAAGAAAAAGTATTGATATTCTTCTTCTTGCAACCCTTTGCGGCTTAGTGGCCTTCTCATAGTTTAAACAATTATTCAACTTTATTTACAAACTTTGTTTTTAACCAA
>JAYTVX010000160.1:0-3751 GCA_043743775.1 Bacteroidales bacterium
GTTTTTTGTTATAGTTAAAAATTAGCATCAACCTTTTTTTTCCATAACTTTACAACTCAAAGGTATCCTCAATGGAAATAATTGAAATTAAAAGTCAAATAGCCACTTCTCAGATTTTAATTGGCGAAAGCCTTGGGAATCTTCATAAGTATTTGCCTCCGACAAATTCCTTTATCATAACCGATGAGAACGTTAATAGGATTTATCGGAGCTCCTTTCCAAGCATACCTATCTTTGCCATGCAAGCAGGAGAAACTTCTAAAAATATCAATACTGCTGCTAATATTTACCGTTGGCTAATTGACCAAGGAGCTGATAGGAATTCTTTTATTGTTGGAATTGGGGGCGGTGTTGTTTGTGATCTGGCAGGTTTTATTGCATCAACATTCATGCGGGGTGTAAATTTTGGTTTTGTGGCAACTACCCTTTTGGCTCAGGTTGATGCTAGTGTTGGTGGTAAGAATGGAGTTGATTTAGATGGGTATAAAAATATCATTGGAACAATCAATCAACCCAAATTTGTAATTTGCGATATATCAATGCTTAAAACTTTACCTTATGTTGAACTTGTAAGTGGTCTCGCTGAGGTAGTAAAACATGCACTGATAGCAGATCGTTCGAAGTTTGAGTATATCGAAAAGAACTCAGATTCTATTCTTGCCCTCGATTTATCAATGCTTGAATATCTTGTAACCCGCTCTATTGAGATCAAAGCCAAAATTGTTGAAATTGATGAGCACGAGGGTGGGCTTAGGCGTGTACTCAACCTTGGGCATACTTGGGGTCATGCAGTTGAAAAAATAACGGAAATACCTCATGGACATGCTGTAAGCATTGGTTTAGTATTTGCGGCAAAGCTATCTTTTAATAAAGGGAGGCTTTCTGAATCGGAAAGGGATAGGATCTTGGCGTTACTTTCTAATTTAGGATTACACACTCAAACTAGTGCAGACAGTAATATTGTTTTTGAAACTCTGCAAAAAGATAAAAAGAAGATTGGTAATGGAGTTCATTATGTTCTGATGAAAGGCATTGGAGCTGCTGAAGTTGTTGAAATATCATTCGATGAATTGAAAAAATATATTGCCTAGATGATACGTTCAGATATTTGTGTAAGCATAGGAAATACTTCGTTTCAGGACATCTTAAAAGTCTTGGAAGAGGTTGGTATGGCCGAAATTCGAATAGATCTACTTGACCTAATGCCAAACCAATTGGAACTGGTTTTCTCGAGTCATAAGAACCTAATTGCTACATGCCGTCAAGGACGATATGATGATGCGCAACGAGCGTCAATGCTTATGCGAGCCATTGAGGCAGGGGCTGGTTGGATCGATTTGGAGATTGAAACTTCTACTGAATGGCGAAAGCCATTGATCGATTTGGCTCGAAAGAATAATTGCAAGGTGATTATTTCGTGGCACTGCTTTGGAAAAACGCCTGACGATAATGAACTTTATCGAATTGTCGATAGCCTTTATACTGCTGGTGCAGATGTTGCAAAAATCGCATGTCTATCCAATAATAAAATGGATTGTGCTCGGTTGATGAGCCTTTACTCTAAGTATAAAAAAATAGTCGCAATTGGAATGGGTAAGGTTGGGGTTATCTCTCGCATAGCCGCACTATCATTGGGAGCTCCATTTACATTTGCCTCAATTGAAGGGGAGGCTACTGCACCTGGACAAATCAATTACCTTGAGATGGAAAAACTAGTTAATCAGATTGAGCGTTTAGGGTAGAAGAAAATAACTGTGATCAAGTATAAGTTTTCATTGGAGAGATGGAAGAATGGAGTAATCAACAATTTTAGTTTTCCTCTCCCCTGTATTCCAACATTGCAGTATTCCAGAAAATGATAATTGTATGTTACAAAGTTCTTTTTGAAAAAAATATTATAAGATTACGCATTGTTTTATGACTAAACTATTCGCTGTTTTTGGTAATCCTGTTCTGCATAGTAAAAGTCCGCAGCTCTTTAACTCTTTATTTGAAAAGTTTCAGGTTAACGCCCATTATACTCGTATTCATGTTGAGGATTGCGCGGAGGTTATTCGAGCAATTCGCTCGTTAAATATCATTGGTGCAAATATCACCACTCCATTTAAAGAATGTATTATCCCAATGCTCGATGAACTCTCAAGGGAGGCAGAACAAATTGGAGCGGTAAATACAATTCTTAACGATAATGGTTTTTTAAAAGGATTTAATACCGATTATTTAGGTGTGGTCCGATCCATTGAGGAGGTTGGAATTGATATTTTTGGTAAGCGCTGTTTGGTGATAGGTGCGGGGGGTGCATCTCGGGCTGCGGTTTTTGGACTAATGAATGCCGGTGCAGAAGTTTTAGTTGCTAATCGAACAGCAAGTAAAGCGATTGATATTGCTAATCATCTTGGTTGCAATGTTATTGATTTTAAGGACTTAAGTAAGGATAACTCGCAGTTTGATATTGTCGTTTCGACTTTATTACCTGAAGTTTCCATCGATAATTTTAGCTGGAATTCAAGCATATCAGTACTGCTTGATGCAAACTATCGTAAATCTAAATTTTCTGAGCCGGCAATGGACGGAATTAAAGTTGTTTGTGGAGATCGATGGCTGATAAACCAAGCAATTGGCTCTTTTTCAATTTTTACTTGCCTCGAACCTCCCGTTCAAATGCTAAACGATGCCGTACATATTGGTATTGACTATAATCAAATCAAAATAGGTGTATTTGGACTTGAAGCTAATGATAGTTTGAGCAATGAACGTTTCGATTTCCTCGTTTCGTCGGTGGGGCTGAGTGCTGATGAAGTTAAAAGAATAATAGATGAAGAGAAATATAAGGTCATCAAAGGTTGATGGAAGCATTTCGGCCCCAGCATCGAAAAGTGTTGCGCAAAGGGCCATTGCTATTGCCTCGATGGCTGTTGGAGAATCGGAGATATTAGCAATTGGTAGCAGCGATGATGTGCTTGCTGCAGCTTCAGTATGTAGGGCTTTGGGTGCAAGAATTGACAGTATTCCGGATGGATTGATAATTTCTGGTGGACTCACTCTTCCCAATATACCGTTGAATTGCGGAGAGTCTGGTCTAAGCGTTAGAATGTTTTCATCCATTGCTGCAACTCTCGATGGCGAAGTAATGCTAACGGGTAATGGCTCACTGCTAAATCGTCCAATGGATATCGTGGAAAACTCACTTACTCCAATGGGAGTAAAGTGCAAAACGAATCAGGGTCGATTACCAATCTGGGTTAAGGGTCCTCTACAAGGAGGTACTATTAGAGTTGATGGATCTATCAGCTCGCAGGTGATAACGGGGATGCTGATTGCATCGCCTTATGCTAAAAAAGATATCACATTAATTGTAAATAATCTACAAAGTCAACCTTATGTTGATATCACCTTAGAGATGATGAGGTCATTTGGGGTTGAAGTTGAGAATAGAGGTTATTCAGAATTTTTCATCAAAACGGGGCAACAGTATCAACCTAAAAAATATACTGTTGAGGGGGATTGGAGTGGTGCTGCCTTCTTGCTCGTTGCTGGAGCAATTGCGGGTAGGGTTATGGTGACGAATCTTCGTCCGAACTCTTCTCAGGCCGATAGGGCAATAATCAATGCTTTAAACTATGCCGGTGCAAAAATATCGGTTTACGATAATCAAATTGAGGTGAATAAGCACCACCTAAAAGGTTTTCATTTTGATGCTACCCATTGTCCTGATCTATTTCCACCACTCGTTGCGCTGGCTTGCCATTGC
>JAYTVX010000161.1:0-5187 GCA_043743775.1 Bacteroidales bacterium
TATATTCTATAAGTAAACCTTATTCATTCGAAGTCGGGGTGTAATTCCCATGTACTTCATGATAGTTAACTTGATTTGAAATTCTTTTATACTTTTACAATTAAATAGACCTGACTGGTTATTAAAACTTGTCAGGTCTGAATACTAGAATAAATGGACGTTTGGAGTTTTATCTACAATCAGTTTTTAAGTAAGCAACGAGTTGTACTTATTGCAGTTATCGATTGCCAAGGCAGCAGCCCAGGACGAGTTGGCTTTAAAATGGCCGTATCGGAGAATGGTGATATAGCTGGCTCAATCGGTGGAGGAGTGATGGAATTCAACATGGTTGAACTTGCTCGTAAGGTAGTTTCAGACATGACGGCCGAGACATTAATCAAACGCCAGATTCATAACTCAGAAGCTGAATACGATAAATCCGGAATGATATGCTCGGGCGAACAAACTCATGCCTTTATCCCCCTTAACCATTCTGATTTAGAAACAATCACTCAAATAAAAGATTGTATTGATAAAGGGAAAAAGGGTTTACTTTCACTCCAACCCAATGGTTTAAGTTTTAGCACGGAAGAAATAGCTGATATTTTAATTGCGAATAGTATTAAAGACTCGAATGACTGGGATTATAAGGAGCTAATAGGATTAAAGGATACGATATATATTTTTGGTGCAGGACATATTAGCGTCCCATTTAGTCAGATTCTTAGAATGCTTGATTTTAGAATTGTGATTTACGATAATCGAAAGGATCTTTCAACATTTACAGCCAATACATTTGCTCACCAGAAGGAGATAATAGACTACAATAATATTGAAAAACTCGTCCCTGATGGTCAAAATAGCTACGTGGCTATCATGAGTTTTGGTCATAAGTTCGATCAAATCATCCTGAAGCAGTTACTACCAAAACAATTGAAGTACATTGGAATGATTGGTAGTAAAAACAAAGTGCAAAGCATCTACAACTCCTTAAGAGAGTTTGATTTTACCGATATTGATTTTGCCCGTGTTGATTCCCCTATTGGTATATCTATCAAAAGTCAAACTCCTACTGAGATAGCAATTAGCATAGCAGCTAAGATTATTCAGATAAGGAATAGCATATAATAGATCAAAAAGCAAACGGTTATTTAATCTTCCAGGTTGACCAAGAATTCTCAACACTTTGGCTGAAGTTTAGCTGTGGAGTTTGAACTTTTCCGTTTAGTGCTGTTTCCTTCTTAACGCTTTCAATCACATAATCGGTTAAATCTTTATAGGTAATATCCCCCTTAACATCTTTTAGCATCTTAAGCAGAAAGTAGGTCATGTATCCATGCTGCTTCTCCCGGTAAACCCCTGAAGATTCCTCACCGGTACTTGATGAGAGTACAATCATGTTTCCTGTAATTACGATATCCTTAGGTTTTACCTTCACCCCTTTCATCGCAATTAAACCTTGATTCCTTGCTCCGCCGCTGAAACAAGCATCGAGGAAAACTGAAATCTTTTTTGTTGGATACTCGTTAAGTTTGCTGTAAACATCAGCGAGTTTTATTGACAAGGAAATATTATTACCACTAATATCCACTGGAATTAAATAGGGTTCCTTGGTTTGTTCATCGGGTAATCCATGACCAGAGTAGTAAAATATCAGCTCCGCTTTCCCATTATCAACCTTGGCAAGGTTATTCAACCAAGCAATCCCTTGGCTCATTTGCCCAGCAGTTGCATTGGTTAATAGTTTTACCTGTTTCTCAGGAACGCCAAGTGTTTTAATGCAGTACTCTTTAAAAACCTTTGCATCGTTCAATGCAAAATCTACATTAACCTCAGAATTTAAACCTGTTTGATATGAGTTATAGTCCTCATTGCCAATTATTAGTGCGTAAGTATTTGTTTTGACTTCATTATTAATAGGGATGTCAATATCAACATCAGCAGTGCTTATTTCAGTTTTGTTTTCAGTAGCAACTTGTTTTATCTTTTCGGTTGATGCGTAAAGTTTATTGTACTGTTTATCTTCTGCATCTTTCAGTATGTGAATAATTAAAGAGTTACCGTTTTGTTCGGCCATTTTTTGTGGTGTTTTACCCAAAGGGCTTACTACGTTTATATCAGCACCCCTTTCAATTAATAGTTTTACCATTTCAACATATCCTTTATCAACAGCCATGTGTATAGGTTTCCACTCATTGGTTTTTCCATTCTGACTACCCTTATTAACATCAGCACCATGATCGAGGAGTATCCGAACTATATCAGTATTGTTTTTAAAAACGGATTGGTATAAAGGATTACCATTATTAACATCAGCTCCATCGGCAATTAATTGTTCCACCTTACTTGTTGGGCCATAATAAGCGGCTCTCATCAACGGGGTAATACAACTTGTTGAAAAAAAGATTAAAATGAAGCAGATGTAAAAAAGTGTATGGGTAGAGCTGTTTAAATAAACATTTTTAAGCATATCTAAAACTCTAAAAGGATTCCCTTTGTTAGTTAGCCGTCTATTTAAAGTATTCATGTCGTTTTTTTAAAGTGTTATTTTACAGTAAATGTAATTGTTGTTCGATGAATAATATCAATTTTGAATTCAAAAATTACGCATTTTTTAAATGATAAGTTCAAACATATTCAAGGAGAATTAATAGTTTTACTTTTTTAAGAAATGAATCATGATAACAGTTACAATTCAAGATAGAGATTTTTCTTCAGAGTTTAAGTTCAGTGCATCGAGGAGTGGTGGGCCTGGAGGACAAAACGTAAATAAAGTGAGTTCTAAGATTGAACTTCGTTTTAGTATTGACGATTCAAATCTCCTTAGTGATGAAGAAAAAGTAATAATTAGAACCAAATTAATAAATAGGATAAATAAGGAAGGTGAACTTCTTCTTGTTGCTCAGACCGAACGTTCTCAACTAGCCAATAAAGAAAAGGTTATTGAAAAATTCTATAATCTTATCGATAAAGCATTATCATTTCAAAAAAAACGCAGACCAACAAAACCTTCTCGGTCCTCAAAGGAAAAACGGTTAGAGGGAAAGAAAATTAATGCGGATAAGAAAACTTCGAGAAAGAGGATCGTTGACTAAAATATAAGTCAAATTCCATAAATAGCATATCAATTTTGATACTGTATTGCTAAACATGGTTAAATTTACTTAGCCGTAAATTGATATGATTATGCATGATCCAATTACTAATTGGTTTGTAGAATGTGCTGGACTTTTTTTTGGTACATTTCTTCAGGAGGATGTCGCAATAGTTGCCGGAGGTTTACTGGTGGTCAGGCATGAACTGCCTCTAATTCTAGTAGCAATTAGCCTTTTCACTGGAGTAATATTTGGCGATATTATAATTTATGGGCTTGGTGCTGCTGCTCGAAAAATTCCTTGGGTATATAAGAAATTAGTGAATCCACGCGTAGAGCAGGCCAAAAAAAGTCTTGAGAAAAATCTTACCTCTACTATCCTATTAGTAAGATTCTTACCCAGCATTCTCTTCCCTACCTTCCTTGCATGTGGATTGATGGGTATTTCATTCTATCAATTTCTTATTACAACTTTAGTTTCTGGGATTATTTGGACTACTATACTTTTAACTCTTGTTATTAAGCTCGGTGATGTTGTTTTTCCTGCTTATGGTTACTGGGGCTGGGCAATAATGATTAGCATTTCGGCCATGATTGTTATTTACAAATCACTAAAACCGCGATGGCTCAGACTTTCGAATAATATGATAATTCAAGCTAATGAGTTCATCGATACTGAAGAGGAAATAATAACCTTGCAAGGTATGCCATCAATTAAAGCGTCCAATCACAAAGTGGCTTTATCGGAAAGGATACCTTATATATTATTCTATACTCCAATCGGCATACAGTGGTTTCTCCTTGGTGTCAGATATCGTAGTATGACACTCCCAACCATTGCGAATCCATTAATTGAGGCAGGCGGACTTTGGGGTGAATCAAAAAGTATGTTGATGAGTAATATTTCGGAGGAGAGCAGTGAATTTGTCGCCCCTTTTATAACCATAAAACTTGATAGTAATATTTCATCAGAAGCATTACTAGAATTAGCACTCGAGAAAATCAAAACAAAGGGACTTCAATTTCCAATCGTTGTAAAGCCTGATATTGGTTGGCTAGGTATTGGAGTTCGAGTTGTGAAGAATGAACGTATGCTTTTGGATTATATAAAAATTTACCCCAAGGATTTAACCATTATCATGCAGAAGTTAATTCCTCATAAGGGTGAAGCAGGAGTATTCTTTATTCGAAAACCGGGTGAATCAAGAGGAAGAGTAACCTCTTTAACTCTTCGTTATTTTCCTTTCATTGTTGGAGATGGCGTAAGTACCGTAGATGAACTTATTAATAAGGATGAGAGGCTAAACTATAAATCTCGCTTCTATTATGGACTAGAGAACATGCACCAAGGCTTAACTCCTGAGTTTCTTCAATCGGTTCCTCAACCCGATGAACTTATTCAAATTGCTTTCATAGGTAGTATACGTGTTGGTGGTTTATATATTAATGGTGAGAAATACATCACTGAAAAATTAAATGATCGGTTTAATCAGATTGCTTGCAGTATTCCTGAATTCTACTTTGGTCGTTTCGATATCAAATTTAAATCCATTGATCTACTTCAGAGAGGAACCGATTTTGAAATTTTTGAAATTAATGGTGCTGGGTCTGAAGCAATACATGTATGGGATGCAGATATGCCATTACTGAAAGTCTTTCAGGAACTTTTTCATTACCAGTCGTTACTTTTTAAGATTAGCAATACTAACCGAAAAAGAGGTTTTAAACCTATGGGTGGAAGAGATTTCTATGATTTCACTAAGAGGTATAGAAAACTTATGCACACCTACCCGTCGTCTCAGTAAAGTTATAATTTGTAAAATATAATTACTTTTATCGTTTCATAGCTTAAAAACTATGGAGTTAATCATCGTATTATAAAATATTTAATTCCTTTGACCATGTATTTAATTCATGTCACATATACCAAACCAATTACTGAAATCGATAAACATCTGGTCGATCACCGTGCATTTCTCGATAAATACTATGCAACTGGCAATTTAATTTGCTCTGGACCACGTAACCCTCGGATTGGAGGAATTATTCTTTGCAATGCAAAAGGCATCTATGAGGTATGGAATATCATTCACCAAGATCCCTTTTACATCAAT
>JAYTVX010000162.1:0-12109 GCA_043743775.1 Bacteroidales bacterium
CCCAGCTATCTGGGTGGTATTTCAGCATTTCATACTTATGGCGCAGAGCTAATCGGTATTAAACTGGACGAGAAAGGGATGAACGCCGACCTACTCGAGAAAGCACTTGCCGATTTAAAAGCCAAAGGTGAAAAACCAAAATTCATTTATACAATCCCCGATTTTCAAAATCCAGCAGGTATTACAATGCCTGAATCGAGAAGATTGCAAATCATCGAAATTGCTCGCAAGTACGATGTTCTTATCGTTGAGGATAGCCCTTACCGCGAGTTACGTTTTAACGGGGAACCACAAAGAACGATCTATCAGCTCGAGGGTACTGGTCAGGTAATTATGCTTGGAACGATGTCGAAGATTTTTGTTCCCGGATTCAGACTTGGTTGGGTTGTAGCCCATGAGGATATTATTGACAAACTGGTTACGGCCAAGCAATCAACCGATTTATGTACATCAGCCTTTTTACAAAAGATGACGGCAATGTATTTCGATAAGGGTTATTTCGAGAAAAACCTGCAGAGTATCATAAGCAGCTATCGCGAAAAACGCGATGCTATGATCACTGCTTTGCATAAGTATATGCCTAAAGGTGTAAAATGGACTGAGCCTGAAGGAGGTCTATTCTTATTCGTTACCCTTCCTGAATACATGGATGCTGAGGGACTTTTCAAAATTGCTATTAAGGATAATGTAGCGTTTGTTCTAGGTAACGTTTTTCATTGCGATGGTTCTGGGAATAATACCCTTAGAATGAATTTCTCTTTCATGTCAAAGGAGATGAACGAGGAGGGGGTTAAACGACTTGCAAATGCAATTAAAAAACTGATAAAATAAAAATTCAGTTATCAGAAATAAGTTCTGAGTTCAGGGTTCCGTGTTCGCAACGCTGAACTCTCAACTCTGAACGTGAAACTTCTTAAAAAACAGGGGGTCTTCTCTAAATTATTTTGGGATAGCCCCTTTTTTTCTACCTTTATTGCGCTATGAAGCTATCGGTAGTTATCGTTAATTACAACGTAAAGTACTTTCTTGAGCAATGCCTGATCTCTGTTTTTAAAGCAGGGGTAGGTATTGACATGGAGGTGTTTGTTGTCGATAATGCCTCTGCTGATGGTTCATGTCAGATGCTAAAACAGCGTTTCCCTAAAGTTCATCTTGTTGAGAATTCAAAAAATGTAGGATTTTCCGTAGCAAATAACCAAGCGATAAGAAAAGTTCTGGGACAGTATATTCTATTGCTAAACCCTGACACTTTGGTTGAGGAGGATACTTTCTCGAAATGTATCGATTTTATGGAGGATCATTCCAGTGCGGGTTCATTAACCGTTAAAATGATTGATGGAAAAGGGCGTTATCTACCCGAATCAAAGCGAGGTTTGCCATCTCCGATGATATCTTTCTATAAGATTTCTGGCTTTACTAAACTTTTCCCCCGCTCAAAGACCTTTGCCCGTTATTACCTTGGACATCTCGATGAGAATAGTACCCATGAAATTGAAATTCTCCCAGGAGCATTCATGTTTATTCGCAAGGAGGTGCTTGATAAAGTTGGATTGCTCGATGAAAATTTCTTTATGTACGGAGAGGATATCGATTTATCGTACCGTATTCTGAAGGCGAGCTACGTTAACTACTATTTTCCCGAAACCCGCATTATTCATTACAAAGGTGAAAGCACAAAAAAGGGGAGTATAAACTACGTACTTCTTTTCTATAAGGCGATGATCCTATTCGCTAAGAAGCATTTTACCCAAAAGAATGCACGTCTGTATATGGGAGTAGTATTCCTGGCAATCTACCTTAGAGCTTTTTTATCGATATTGAAACGAATTACAAAGCAAATCTACCTGCCAGTAATTGATATAACCCTTATTACTCTTGGCTTTCTTTTTATTGTACCCAGCTGGGAAAACTATCGATTTCATGCTATAAACTCATACCCCGATAAGCTGGTCATGGTGATGATACCAATCTATATTTTTATCTGGTTGATGTCAAATTGGCTTTCTGGGGCGTACGATAAACCACAAAAATTAATTTCTGCCTCCAAAGGTGTATTGTGGGGGACTTTAGTAATTCTCACCATTTATGCTTTACTACCACTAGATTTTCGTTTTTCTCGTGCAATTATCATATTTGGAGCCATATGGACTTTACTGACAACTCAGGTTGTAAGGATTTTAATAGGTTTGTTTAATAAAAGTCTTTTTCCATCCTTTCAGAGAAAGAAACGGAATGCGATTGTTGGCTTTCCCTCCGAAGCCGAGAGAATCGTGGGGATTTTAAATAGTTCAATTGTCGATTATCAGTATGTTGGGTTGATATCACCTTCACAGGTTATTACTCATCAATCCCAGCTTGCGAGTATTGATCAACTCGAAGAGTTTGTTCGGGTTAATAATATTAACGAGGTAATCTTTTGTAGTAGCAACATTTCATCTCAGGAAATTATTAGAAATATGCTGATACTCTCCAGTCTTGGCGTTGACTATAAGATTGCTCCACCTGAGAGTATTTCTATTATCGGTAGTAACTCAATAAATGCAATGGGTGAGCTGTATACTCCAGATTTAAGAGCGATAAACACTCCCGTAAGCAGAAGGAATAAAAGGCTATTTGACCTTGGGATCTCCTTCTTAATCCTAGGTACGACTCCAATCTGGTTTTTTATTTACAGAAATACTTTTTTGTTGCTATCAAATGCAGTTTCAGTACTAATTGGGCGCAAAACATGGATTGGGTATATTTATAACGAAAATAATTTAAGGGGATTACCTAAACTTAGAAAAGGGGTATTCACTTTAAATCCTATAAAACCAAACGAAAACGGTCACATATCGGATATTAATCTAATCTATGCTAAAAGCTATAGGGTAATGACCGATTTCTCAATTCTGTGGAATAACATATCGTCCAACACATCGATTCAATAGTTTCCTAGAACAAAAAGTAAGGCCTTCTTAACCTTTTTAATTCTCGTGTGTTTTAATAATGGATATAAAAATGAAACAATCATTATATGAGCACATTTGAAGTATTATTGCCTGCAATGGGCGAAGGAATAGTAGATGCAACAATTACTCGTTGGTTAGTGAGCGAAGGCGAGGTTGTTAATATTGATCAGTCGTTAGTTGAGATAGCAACCGATAAGGTTGATTCCGAAATCCCATCAACAGTAAAGGGTATCATTAGTAAAATTATTTTTAAAGAGGGAGAAGCACCCCGGGTAGGTCAAACTATTGCCATAATTGAGACCGGTGACAGCACTAAACATGAAGATAAATCCGCTAAAGGGGAAATTGTAGATGCAGTGAAGGTGAATGAGAAGCCTATAAAACCTGCAATAGAAAGCATAGATAACGATTATGATAATTCATATGTACCCTTCATTTCACCACTTGTTCGGAAAATAGCAAAAGATGAAGGGATTCAAACCGATGAGCTAAAGATTATCAAGGGAACAGGATTAAATAATCGTATCACAAAGGAAGATATTCTAGCGTTTATTGTATCCAAAGAGAAAAAAATAGAATCAATAACTCGTTCAACACTTGAGCCAGAAAAGCAATCGGTTAGTAACGAACCAAAGCAGGATGGTGTGATGTTTGAAGTTGTAAAGATGGATCGTATGCGGAGGTTGATTGCAGAGCATATGGTGATGTCGAAGCAGACTTCACCCCATGTAACATCATTCATCGAGGTGGATGTCACTAACCTGATGATACTTCGCGATAGGATTAAAGAACCGTTCCTTAAAAAAGAGGGGGAGAAACTTACCATTACTCCATTCTTTATCGAAGCTACAGTTCATGGAATAAAACAACATCTTTTCATCAACTCTTCTGTTGATGGCGATAATATAATTGTTAAAAAGAATATCAATATCGGGATTGCCACTTCGTTGCCCAATGGAAATCTTATTGTTCCAGTAATTAAAAATGCTGATCGACTCAACTTAACCGGATTATCAAAATCGTTAAACGATATTGCCAAGCGAGCCAGAGAGAATCAACTTAAACCCGATGAAATTCAAGGGGGCACATTTACCATTACCAATCTAGGAATGTTCGATACATTAACTGGAACACCAATTATTAATCAACCTCAGGTTGCAATCCTTGCTATTGGTGCGATAAATAAACGGCCAGTTGTAATTGAGACTCCAAGTGGCGATACAATTGGAATTCGTCAAATTTCAATCCTTTCACTTTCCTACGATCATCGTGTCGTTGATGGAGCACTTGCAGGCCAGTTCCTTCAAACAGTGAGGGATTACATTCAGCGAATTGATCCAAATGTTGAAAAAATGTAGTTTAGCGGCAAAAGTTATCAAATATTAAATTTAAAAATTACCCGTAATATCTTAGGATAGGAGTATTTTTATCGATATTATTTCTCCGACATCATTTTTATGATTATTTTGGCATGAAAATCTAATTTAAGGGGTTTTTTAGTGCTTTGTGTAAAGGATGTATTATTGCACAGAGGAATTGAAAATCTCAGCTAAATGAGAAGACTTGTTTTATTTTTCGTACTTATTTATTCTATAACTCTCAATGTATTCGGACAAAAAGACTCTTACTTCAAAAGAGTTTTTGTTGATGCTGAATACTATTTGCTTTACGAGGAGTACCGAGATGCTCTTCCGTTATATCTAGAAATTCAAAAATCGTACCCCAATAATGCTAATATAGACTACCGTATAGGTCAGTGTTATTTGAATATTCCAACCGAAAAAAATAAATCGATTCCATACTTCGAGAGGGCCATATCTAAGATTACCGATAAGTATCGCGAAGGTTATTTTACTGAAAATAAAGCACCAAAAGAAGCTTATCTGCTTTATGGAAGAGCCCTAAGAATTGATGGCGCTTTTGATAAAGCGCTTGAAGCATTTAATAATTATAAGAACTTGATAATTACAAATGATAAAACAGATTATTTTATTGTTGAGAATGAGATACAATCAATAGCAGTTGCCAAGAGGATGATTGCTAACCCGAAAAAGTACGTATTTAAATCTTTAGGCAGAAAAATTAATTCTAGCTTCCCGGAAATTAATCCGGTATCAAATGTTGATGGTAATATATTAATATACACATCATTGCAGCGATTTTACAATGCAGTGCTGTTTAGCGAATATAAAGATAGTACATGGTCAACCCCAACAAATCTAAACGCTCAACTCTTTGCCGATGGTCCAATTAGTACAGTAGGAATTTCAGAGGATGGGGGATCTATAGTCCTTTCTCGTAACGACAATGATGACTTTAACCTTTATATTAGTACGTTCGATAAATCTAAGAAAGCATGGGCTCAGCTGGAAAAACTCCCCAAAGAGATTAATGGACGCAGCTGGGAAACATTTGGCTCCCTATCGAAGGGTGGAGATACATTATATTTTAGTAGCAATAGAGACGGAGGCTTTGGCGGGTTTGATCTGTATATGTCGGTTAAAGTGTCAACAGGTTTATGGTCAACCCCAATAAATCTTGGTTCAGAAATTAATACCCCTTTGGATGAGGCCTCGCCTTTTATTACCAGTGAGGGGAAAAAACTTTTCTTTTGCTCCAAAGGACATGCTACAATGGGAGGATACGATATTTTTTCTTCAACCAGAACTGGTGGGAGATGGGATATTCCTGTTAATTTAGGTTACCCTCTCAATACAACCGATGACGATATTTTCTTTTTCCCGATGGGAGATGGCACAAAAGGCTTTATCTCAAGAACCACTTCTGAAAGCCAAGACGATAATGATATTTACTTGGTAACTATAAATAATTAGCTCGTACTTAACAGCTCTTTTTATTCAAGAAATCCACTGTTTTATTAAAATCATCAACAATAAAAGCCATTCTATATAAAAAATGCCGTTTATATACAGAAAATTAATAATTTTGATATTTTGCAATCGATAGTCTGATTTATGAAGTTAAATATTTGCATTTTACTATTTATCGTTTCACTTTCCCTACAGGGTCAAACCAAAAAGGAGGTTGAAGAGCTCTATAAAGATGCTAACTCGTACTACTATTTCGAGGACTACGAGGAGGCGTTAGCCCTATTCCTTCAGGTTTACAACAAATACCCCGATAACTATAACCTGTGCTTCAAAATTGGTGTATGTTACCTTAATATTCCTGGTTATAAGCAACAATCAATCCCATATCTCGAGAAAGCAGCAACGAATACTAAGCGAAAGTACAATGAGCAATCAATTCTAGAAATGAAGGCTCCATTTGATGCTGTATTTTATCTTGGAAATGCTTATTTTATCACTAATCAGCTCGATAAGGCTCGACAGGAGTACAAGAAATTTAAAGAGTTGATCAAGGATGAAAAGAATTGGAATCTTACCTACTATGACCATCAGGTATCAACTATTAAAAACTCCGAAATAATACAATCTTTTCCTGTTAACTTTCTTCGGAACAACTTAGGTGAGTCATTTAATAATAGGTTTGCGAATTATAATCCGGTTATCTCGGGCGACGAAAAAACTATCGCTTATACTACAAAACAAAAATTTTATCAAGCCATCTATGTTTCTCGAAAGAATGGGGATAATTGGGGAAACCCAGTAAATATAACCCTCGATCTTCAAGTTGATGGAAATTGCTCAACTCTTTCACTTTCTAACGATGGCAATGAATTGTATCTCTTTAAGGATGATTCTCAGGATGGGAATATCTATGTAACCCACTTTTCAGGAGGAAGGTGGAATCCCATGATGAAGTTGAACGAGAATGTAAACACTAAGTACTACGAGACCCATGCTAGTGTTTCTCGAGATGGAAAGAAACTATACTTTACCAGTAATCGAAAGGGTGGATTTGGTGATCAGGATATTTATGTATCTGATCGCATCAATGATGATAATTGGGGTACGGCGGTGAACTTAGGACCAACGATAAATACCTTTTTAAACGAGAATACGCCATTTATTACATCCGATGGGAATAATCTGTTTTTTAGCTCCGAGGGTCATAATAATATGGGTGGATATGATGTTTTCTATTCTCAGAAAAAATATGATGGTACTTGGAGCGACCCTATAAACCTTGGATATCCAATCAATACAACTGACGATGATCTTTTCTACACCCCTATTGGTGATGGCTCACACGGGTTGGTAGCCCTTTTCGATAAAGATGGGTATGGAGAGCAGGACATATATCAGATTGATATTTTTATTCCAAAATATCTTAAAACCATTATCACTTCAAATGATTTATCGAAAACTAATGCCGATAAAAGGATAAAATCAATTGTTATTGATACCATAAACAAATCAGGAATTGCTCTTATCGATATCACAAAGTCGGAGATTCCAACTTTGATTGATCCGAAGAAAAATCTTAAACTTTTCTTTAATGGAAGAGAATACGATGTAAGGGATCAAGCAGAAAAGACAAAGATTATTACTGCTCAAATCCAGCAAACAGCTAAAGATGATAGAACTTTAACAATATCCCCAACTTCAATAATTTCATCAACAAGTAATTTGATATCGGATATTAATATTACTGAAGCGAAAGATTTCTCGACAGTTAAGAATAGGTTTTATCAGCTTAAAGAGACTTCTGATTCTAATCGAACAAATAAGAGACAACCGAATAAAATTAGTAAAGTTTCCACTGCACTAAATTTGGCGTCTGGAAATCTCACTCTTGCTGAAACAAACTATTTACCAGAAATCCTTACTCTTTTATCTACAAATCATTCTCAGGATAAGATGGTTAATGCATTTCAAAAGGATTGGTATTTTCCATCATCGTTACTAAAGCTCCGAATCAACCAGATGACTCAAGCTGTCGATTCTGCTGGTAATTCCGAAGAGTTCTTAGACACTTTCACTAGATTTATTGACTTGCTTTGTTCCTCTGAGTTTGTAATCCTGAAGAATCAATCGCGAACAATAGCTTGCAATGATAATAATCAGTCATTTACCTATTTACTCAAACATTTAATAGATAAGTCTTCACCTGAACTGGCCGAGTTTATTGAGAGGGTATACCAGAAATATCCTACAGTAAAAACGTTTGCTCAGCTTTGGAAGTTAATGAAGCAAGAAGATCCGGTACTCTTCCAAAAATTATTACCTGAAATCGTTAGACTTTTAGCCGAAATTAGTATTGAGGCCTATATCGGCTTACCCGAAGATCAAAAATATAAACTCTACGAAAAAATTACAGGCGGGGTTGAATCGAGGAATAATTGGTGGTTCTTACTTATTGTCTTTGGGTATGCTTTAGTTGGTACTGCAGGATATATCTACCTCAAACGAAAGAATGAGTAGATTCGGTTTATGAGTTTAACAGCATTCACCTCCCTTTTGGGAGGTTTTTTTCAACCATTCCATCACTCCATTATTCCACTTTAAAAATTCAGCGCATCAATTAAATCGTAAATTTGGAAAAAGTAATTGGGATGATGAATTCAACGCTTGAGAATAATACAGTAAAACTTAGAGCACCTGAACAATCCGATATAGACCTTTTGTATGTTTGGGAGAATAACATGGAGATATGGAAGGTAAGCAACACCATTACGCCATTCTCGAGGTTTGTACTTAAAAAATATATCGAAACGGCACATCTTGATATATGGGAGACCAAACAGCTTCGGCTAATTATCGAGGCGAAGGATCAAAGTTCATTGATGTTTGCTCCAGTTGGTCTGATCGATCTCTTTGATTTTGACCCATTTCACCTCCGCGCAGGTATTGGTATTCTTATTGCTAATACAGAGTATCGACAAAAAGGCTATGCGACCGAAGCGCTCAAACTTATGGTAAGTTATTCATTTGAGACTCTCCAGCTACACCAACTTTATTGTAATATTTCTGGCGATAATGATATTAGCCTTAAACTTTTTCAAAACGCTGGATTTGAGATAGTAGGAACCAAAAATGGATGGTTAAAAACAATGAATGGATGGCAAGATGAGGTTATGCTTCAGATCTTAAATCCAAGCTCTAAATTGGTGAAAAACTAGAGTAAAAAGAGGATTAATAGACAAAAGATAAAAACTCAAATTTCAACTAATAATTAGTATTTTAGACACTGTTAACTAGAAACCAGCAACAGAATCAAAGATTCCTTAATAGAGATTTACCCCTTACTTTGATGCACATTCTGACATTATCATCTTGCAAGCATTGATATTGCCTAAACTACAGGATTTGTGAAAATCCATACAGGCTTTTGCCTTTTCGGATGATTTGAAATAAGCCATTCCTCTGTTGTAGTAACTTGCAGCATTATTAGGATCAAGGTCAATAGCATTATTATAGTCGTTTATTGCATCGGCAAAAAAGTTCAACTTATAATTCGTATAGCCCTTGTAGTTGTATATGCTTGGATTTCGGGGTGATAGTTCTAATGCTTTCTTGTAGTTCTCTAAAGCCAAATCATAGGTTTCGAGTCTAAGTTGCGATGCGCCTAAATTTAAAAAGATCTGAACTTTTAGAGCACTGGAAGCATTCATTGATAGTGCTTTATTAAAGTCATCAACAGCTTTATCGAATAACCCCTTTTTATTATTATAGATTCCTCTTCGGAATAGGAACTCAGCGTTTTCGGGATAAATTTTAACTGCATTATCGATATGCTTTTGGGCTTCTTTTAGATCATCGTTTAAGAGGCAGGACTTGATCATACCTCCGAGAGCAGCAGTATCAGTAGGTTGTTCTTTTAGCGCTTTGCCAAAATCGGTGACTGCATCTTTGAAGTTACGGTTTTTTAGATTTTGATTCCCTGAATCAATAAATCCTTGAAAACTCAATTGCGCGAATAACCCCTGAGATATTGTCAGTGTTAGTGCAAGGCATATTAAAATTCTTTTCATCTTCATCAATGCAATTGTATTATTTTGGCTAATCGGCTAAAGTAGCTTCAAATTTAACTCTATTTATAATAGCTCGACCTAAGGTTACCTCATCAGTATATTCAAGTTCATCGCCAAAGGCTACACCCCTTGCTATCGCTGAAATGGAGATTGGGTGTTGTTTTAACTTTTTGTAAATAAAAAAGTTTGTTGTATCACCCTCCATGGTAGCGCTAAGCGCCATAATAACCTCTCTTACGTTTCCCTCGGCAATTTTGTTTATGAGCTGATCGATTTTCAGATCAGCAGGACCAATTCCATCCATTGGGCTAATTACACCACCAAGTACAAAATATAGACCATTATACTGATGAGTATTCTCAATGGACATAACATCCTTAATATTCTCAACCACACAAAGCAACGAGCTATCGCGTCGAGGGCTTGAGCATATTGTACAAACATCTGTATCGGATATATTGTTGCAAATTCGGCAATGCTTTACTTCGTGCCGAAGTTTCATCATCGTTTCAGAAAACTTGTCGACATCAACTTCACTCTGCCTTAAAAGATGAAGCACTAACCTTAGTGATGTTTTTCTTCCTATACCCGGAAGCTTTGCAAACTCTTCAACTGCGTTCTCCAGCAGCTTCGATGGGTAGATTTGAGTATTCATTATTTCAAAATCTCTTTTTATATGTTTTAAGTTTCAAGGAATATATTATCAGAGCAATTCAAGTTTACTTTATCAATACATTGATTAATCTGCCCATATAGAATGTCTATATTTTAATTGTATTTTTTGGTGAAGCAGAATCATTGACATTTCACAAATCTACAAAATATCGTTCAAAGGGATTTGGATTGATGTTTATTTTTTCTTCTACCTTATTTTTTCTACAATTGTACTCCAATTCAAAACCGAAAAATGTCACCCACTCTAATTGCTTCTATCGTTTGTATCTATTTTTTTGCATTGCTGGTAATTACCTATTTTACCTCGCGGAATGCCACCAATCATACCTTTTTCCTTGGGAATAAGAAGTCACCATGGTATGTTGTTGCCTTTGGAATGATTGGAGCTTCACTTTCGGGAGTTACATTCATGTCAGTTCCTGGGTGGGTAAAGGATACCCAGTTTACCTATATGATGGTTGTATTTGGATATTTAGCGGGTTATATTGTAATTGCAACAGTGCTGATGCCCTTGTATTATCGATTAAATCTTACATCTATCTATAGCTACCTTGAGGGGCGCTTTGGAAACTCAACCTATAAAACGGGTGCATCATTCTTCCTTTTATCAAGAATAATTGGTGCGTCTCTTCGGATGTTTATTGTAGTGAATGTTTTACAAATCTTTGTTTTTGATGCTTGGCATATCCCTTTCGTTGTTACTATCACAATATTCATTGTATCAATTCTCATTTACACATTTAAGGGTGGAATTAGAACGATAATTTGGACCGATACCCTTCAAACAACCTTTATGCTATTGGCTGTTGTACTATCAATAGTATTTATCTCGAAAGAGCTGAACCTATCGTTTAGCGCTTTACTATCGAAAGTTTTCCAAAGTGATTACTCAAAGATTATCGAGACTGATTGGAACAGTAAACGATTTTTTATAAAGCAGTTTTTGAGCGGAGCTTTTATAGCAATAACAATGACTGGTTTGGATCAGGAGATGATGCAGAAAAATCTCAGCTGCCGTTCGCTAAAAGAGGCACAGAAAAACATGTTCACATTCAGCACTGTACTTGTTTTTGTAAACCTAATGTTCATGGTACTTGGTGCGATACTCATATTTTATTCAAACTCACGAGGGATTGTTGTCGCTCACACTGATGATCTGTTTCCAACAATTGCCATACAGCACCTAGTCCCAATTGCAGGAATTATTTTTATTATAGGGTTGATATCGGCCGCATATCCAAGTGCAGATGGTGCTTTAACATCTCTTACGACATCGTTTTGTATTGATATCCTTGGGCTAAATAAATTTTCATTTCCAGAGGATAAAAAAATTAAGGTTAGATATCTTGTACACATCTCTTTTGCCCTATTGTTGATGCTGTGTATATTAATATTTCGAAGTTTAAACGATAAAGCAATTATTGATAATATTTTTACCATTGCCGGATATACCTATGGACCTCTACTTGGTCTCTATTCATTTGGGATGTTCACCAAATGGCAGGTGAAAGATAAATGGATTCCCTTGATTGCAATAGCCTCTCCAATAATCTGTTATTTTATAAGTAATTACTCTAGTCAGCTT
>JAYTVX010000163.1:0-5130 GCA_043743775.1 Bacteroidales bacterium
TTTTTTTGTGATCCAGCTGGGATTCGAACCCAGGACCCCATCCTTAAAAGGGATGTGCTCTACCAACTGAGCTACTGAATCAACTTATCAACAAAAAAAAGGACTTTTCCTTTGTCCCCCTTGATCATTTCAGACCAACTCCTTTTTTTTAGGTGCGGCAAAATTACTAATATTATTTATGCCACCAAATAAATATTTATAAAAATATTGATGATTTTTGTTAGTATACCTGATGGGTAGGCATTTAAACCTTTATAAATAATTTTATTTTTTATTTAAAGTTTAGGGTTGTTTTGTATGATGCACATTAACAAATTGTTATATAAATCTTATTCAATGGTATTTAT
This sequence comes from Bacteroidales bacterium, assembly GCA_043743775.1. Classification (GTDB taxonomy): domain Bacteria; phylum Bacteroidota; class Bacteroidia; order Bacteroidales; family Tenuifilaceae; genus UBA8529. Next base: position 348 of record JAYTVX010000163.1, read on the forward strand.
ATTGCTTTATTAATCGCTGTTGCTTTATCCTCGTTGATAATGATCTATTTTTTTATGAAGAAGTTATACTAAAAAGTGTTTGGATACTTACTCAATTCAATAAATAGTCGAAAGTATCAGTATGTCAGCAGTATAAGAAATATTCATGAAATTATGTTACATCTTTGCAATGTATTCGTCTTGGTAGTAGAAGTTAATCATAAAACATTTTATTAAAACTTAAAACTTACTACTATGAAACGGATGATTTTTCTTCTTGCACTTTCAGCATTACCTTTCCTTGCTGGGGCACAAGATTTTATTGACGATGTATTCAATAAGTATTCTGGGAAAGATAATTTTACCAGTATAGTCATTAGCAAAGATCTACTTGATTTTGCTTTCACTATTGATAAAAGTAAAGATTTGGATAAGCTTAAGGGTAAGATTTCTGATCTTAAGATTCTTATTTCTGATAATAAAGGTGAGAATAGTATTGGTTTTACTAGCGAAATCAGAGATAATCTCAATAAGAATAGCTACTTAAGCCTAATTGAAATTTTGGATGGTAAAACCAAAGTCAACTTTTATGTTAAGAAGGATAACGATAAAATTGTTCATCTATTACTACTTGCTACCGAAAAAGATAGTGAGGTTTTACTCTCGTTAAAAGGGCAATTTACCATGAAAGAGTTAGTCGAAATTGGTAATGACTCTAATAGCCATGGAAGTTTCCATCATCTTTCGTACTTAAAAAATCTTGAAAGAAGATAGCCTAACATTGCAACACTAGTCATTACTATAGGCTAGTGTTGTTTCAAGGTTGATAATAAAGATATTTTAGCTTTTAAATATTTAGTTATGAAACTTACATGCAGTCATCAACATAACCGAACTTGCGGGTTCAACGAAGTTAAGCACTGATGTACAAATCATGGGTGGTTCCGTCCGATTGAGAATGCTTGTTTGAAATAGAAAAGTAACATATTCATTATTAGTAAACTAATAAATTTGTACGGATGAAAAAAATAATTTTAATATTATTGCTCTGTTCCATAATACGATTGACTGTTTTATCAACTAATAGCACTAAACCAGTTCTTTCAAATCTTCTTGATAACGAAGGTATTGATAGCTACCATATACCTGCATTTTTAATAAAGTATGTATTAAGGGTTAGTGATGAGGCGGATGAGATACAACCTTTGTTTAACGGAGCTCGTTTTATCAATATTGCCATTTGTGATAATGATAAAAAGGATTATTCCGTGAGCTATAAAAGGGTTTGCAAGGGATTAGATTTATCATCATACCTTAATCTTGTTGATATTGTCGATAATAAGTCGAAAATTACCATAAAGGCTCTTTTAAGCGATGATTTAATCAGAGAGTTTAATCCTTGTTTACGATGAAGATAGCTTTATAGCCTTATCGATTATAGGCAAAATAGACCCTTTAAGCATTGCCGATGCTATCGCAAAACTTAAAGAAACGAAATCACATAAACTTTAAACAATTCTTTTTATATTCAGTGCTTTGAAATAATGTCAATGAGCGAGCAGGAGTTTAGCCAAAAAGTAATGGTTTATAGCAGTAAATTCTACGGTTATAGCTATAAAATTCTTGGGGATAGGGAAGAGGCTCGTGATGCGGTTCAGGATCTTTATGTAAAGCTTTGGTCAATAAGGCACAGCCTAAGAAATATCAATTGCATTGAAGCTTTTGCCACAACAATCATTAGAAACCTTTGTATTGACCGTTTAAAGAAGATAAAGAGCGTAACTTTACAACCTGATAATTACCTCAAACAGAATAAAAGGGAGGATTATTTTTCAGAGGAGACCATTGATGATAATATTGCAATTAAGATTGATTTAGTCCGAAGAGCAATGAAGAAATTGCCTGAAATTCAACAAAAGGTATTTATAATGAGAGACTTTGAGGAGAAGGAATTTGAGAAAATTTCGATTGAACTAGGTTTAACTCCTGAAAATTCTAGGGTTATACTATCTCGAGCGAGAAAAGGAATTCGTGAATTAATTGATGGTAGAAAAATCTTATAATGATGAAAGACGAAGAATACATATTGCCAGATAATATAAAGGACATACTATCAAGATATTATGATGGTTTCACTTCGTTGGAGGAGGAGCGTTTTTTAAAAAAATATTTTGCCGAGCATCAGATTCCTGAATCGTTACTTGCTGATAAAGCAATCTTATCCATTGCTAATTCTGATGAACTCACTATTGTTCCGGCAAATGAAATTTGGGCTAAGATTAAACGAAATGAGATTCAACAAAATAGATTTAAAAGGGGAATAAGAATTGTCTCATCAGCGGCGGCCTCTTTGATTATCTTAATATCAATAGGTACTTGGTACTATTTATCATCTGAGAAACAGAGTAATATTGCAACAGATACCTTTACTAATCCTGAAGAGGCTTATAAAGTGGTGCAAAAATATTTGGGCTTGGCTTCGAGTAAACTCTCATATGCATACACTGAAATAAAGCCAATTGAAAAACTGGCAATCCCAAGCGAGGCATTGCAGTCGTTTTCAGAAATTGAAAAAAAAATGCAGCCGTTAAACCAGCTGAATAGGATAGAAAGTACATCTCGAAAGCTTGAACATTTCTCAATAATTACTGATTTACTTGAAGTTGACAAAAATTAATTACACTATAAACTGAACGATTATGAAAAGGGTGATTTTAACGATGTTGTTAGTATTTGTATTGATCGTATCAAAGGCACAAAATTCAGCAGTTGATAAACTTTTCGAAAAATACTCTGGTAAAGATGGGTATACATCAATACTGATATCCAAATACATGTTCAGCATGTTCTCTGACGTTAATCCAGAGAATAAAGATTTTAATGATTTAGTGGGCAAGTTGAATAGCATTAAGATTCTTGCATGCGATAGCTCCAATAACGATGGGATCAACTTCTATAAGGAGATAATGAAGGAACTACCCATTAAAGACTATAAGGAGTTAATGGTCGTTAAAGAGAAGAACCAGGAAATCAAATTTTTGGTAAAGGATGTTAACGGAATCATCGTTGAGCTCCTTTTAATCGTTGGCGGAAAATACGATAATGTTCTGATTTGCATTCAAGGAGATAATATAAACTTGAAAAACATAGCAAAGCTTTCAAAGTCAATGAAAATTGATGGGCTTGAAAACCTTGAGAAAATAAAGTAACTAGTATTAAATCAGTGAGACATTAATTTTGTTTCACAAAATTATTTAGTCGAACTGATCCCGAGCTTAGTCGAGGGATCTCTAGGGTTATATTGCCTTCGGCGAACTCGCAAGCTCGGTTGGCTTCGCCGAGCTCGTAAACTCAGTTCCCTGCCGCTTGCGGCGAGGTAGTTCATTTTAAGCGGGTTTTTTATTTATTTTATGTGGTTTTTCGTTTTTAACTGTAGGAGAAAAACAACGAATCTATTAATTTATATCTTTGCTCGGCACTATTAGCTGTATATGTTCGATAAAACAAGATTTATTGGTTTTTTAATGATCACACTTTGTGTTCTTTCTTGTAAAAAGGAGAAGGCAAAAACCTTTACGTCAGCTGATATCTATAGCCGTTTCTGCATTAATCATAGTGCATCCTATTTTAATGTACCTCCTGGCATGGTATCCCTTTTTCTCGACGAATCAAAGAAGGGGAACAAAGAGTTAAAAGACCTTCTAGGGAATGTGGACCAGCTCTCTTTCCTAATAATCAATAAGAATAGTAATGTAAGTAAGGACTGTTTAAACTATCGTGAATTAAACGAAAGGTTGGATAGCATTAACTTTTGCGATATTGCCCAAATAAATAATGGCAAAGAGTTTATCAGGGTAAAGGTTGAAAAGGACAGAAAACATTTTAATGAACTTGTTGTTCTTGTTTCGAACCACGATGCGCTATACTGCATCAGTTTTAAAGGAAAAATACCATCGAAAAAGGTACTAAATCTTGTTAAACCGGAGAATGTTGTCGCTGTTACTAATCTTGACCGGTTTAAACAATAAATATTTTTCATTTAACGGTGGAAGTGTCTGTTTCCTTGAAGAAATCAAAGTCAACATATTTTCTTCCTTTCAATAAAGATTCATCATATAAATATTATTGTTATAGAATAGCATTTTCTATATATTAGTGATTGAAAATAATCGGCTATTATGATATTTCTCTCGATTTGGAAGGTGATTTCTACTGTTAATATATCATTGATTCTTATCATGATATATGCAATTACAGTATTCTCAACTGCTATAATGGTTGTTCGTGAAAAGCGCGATCCAGTTAAAACATCCACATGGGTATTAATTCTTATTCTACTTCCCATTGCGGGGTTAATATTCTACATTTTCTTTGGACAATACCATCGAAAAGAGAAGATATTCAATAGAAAAGGGCTTAGAGACCTTGAGCAGATTGAGAATTTAAGCAACCTCCAGATTGTTAAGTTCCATAAACAGAAACTTCATCATAGCCAAAAAATTACCGATAACTTAAATATCATTACTTTACTGCTTAACAATAGCAAGGCACTATTAACTGAGTTCAATGAGGTTGAGATTCTTCAGGATGGGAGAGAAGCGTTCGATTCAATCATCGACGTTCTAAATTCTGCTGAGAGTACTATTCATATCGAGTTTTATATTGTTAGCGATGATAAGATTGGCAATCGGATTAAAGATATTCTGATTCAGAAAGCAAAAGAAGGGATTGAAGTTAGGTTGGTTTTTGATGATGTTGGTAGTTGGAGCCTACCCAAGAGGTATATTAAATCATTAAAGGATGC
>JAYTVX010000164.1:0-13264 GCA_043743775.1 Bacteroidales bacterium
CAATTACAACTAGTTTAACGAAATCAGAATTAAGTAATCTAATTATCATCCATGTGCTTGCCCCATTCACCTTGCGAATTCCAATCTCCTTAGTACGGTTAATGCAGGTTTGGAAGATTTGCCCCAGAACACCCATGCAGCTGAGCACGATGGCGATAACCGAGAATATCATGATAATCGTAGCCAGCAACTTCTCTTTGCGGTACATGGCATCAAAAAGAGTATCGTAGAAGGTGAAATCCATCGGATCCTCGGGGATTATCTTATCCCAAACCCCCTTGATTTTTTGCAACTTGCTTTTAACCTCACCCGGAGTGATGCGGATGCTAAGATCAGGTAGCCCAGAATAATCATCTTTTGCACAAGAACCTATGCATAATGGTTGTATTGCCCGATGAAACGATCCTATATGAAAATCTTTAACAACCCCCACCACCGCATAGCCTCCCTCTATTCCATTATTGAACCGTTTATTGTCAATATTCCTCCAGCCGAACTGCTTTATCGCCTCCTGATTCATGATGCAGGCTCTCCCTAAATCACCATTTAAGAACCAACGACCATCCGTCAACTCTATATTCATGGTTTTAAGAAAATCAGGATCGACAACTATAAATGATAAATAATATGCATGCTTAGCTGAATCCATGCTTCCAAGCGACATACCTATTCCCCCTGGAACACCAGAGCTTAACGTTGAGCTAACCACAAAAGGGAGCTTGTTAATCTCCTGCTTTAGCAGCTGTTGCTGAGAACAATGCATCGGGAGCGATAACCTTAGCAGCTGCTCCTTGTTAAATCCCAAATCGGCATCCTGTGCATAAACCAGCTGTTTCTGGATAATTAGTACGCAGATGAGTAGTGCAATTGCCGAAGCAAATTGGAAAGCTGTAAAAATGTTTCTCCCTATCGACTGTCCTTTCTCCAACGATTTGCCAGCAAAAAAACTACTGATGTTGAACCTCAAAAGGATGTATAACGGCGCAATGCTGTTGATTATGATAATTATGATGACCACAGCAGTAGAAATGGCCAGCATATAAGGGTTAGTTAATACCTCAAGGTTCAGCTGCTTGCCTAGCAGACTATTGATATAGGGTAGGGCAAGCCACACGATGATTAAGGCAAAATCGATTGAAATTAGAATTCCTACAGAAACCTCTGTAAAAAAGTAGCCAACAAGATGCCGAAAATCTGCACCGTTTATCCGTTTAATACCAATCTCCTTCAGCTTGCTGTACTGGATCGAAAGATTATAGTTAAGGTAATTGACTATCGAAAGTAGCATAATTAATACCCCGATGGCCATTAATACGATGATTAGATTTCGATTCCCCTGCATACATTCGCTGCCCTTAATGGTGTCCTGCAGATAGATATCAGATAATCCTTGAATCCCGATGCTGTCGATTGCAAACTTATAGGTACTAATATTCTGGTTTAATTTGGCAGCAAAATCATTAGGATTTACCCTTTCATCGATTAATAAATACTGGTTGACGGGATTAATACATTTATGATCGTTACAATATCTATTAAAACGAAATTCTTCATTCTCAGAGTTTAGAATAACAGTGGCTTTTATGCTTGAGTTCTCTGGGAAGTCTTCAACCACAGCACTAACAATAGCGTTATACTCATTAAAGATATAGATAGGTTTACCCAATGGGCTCTCATCCTTCTTGAAAAGTTTTTTTGCCAGCGACTCCGTTATTATTGCAGATTGCTTATCCGAAAAAGGCTCATTGGAAATTGCTTTTACAACCCTTACCGAGAATAATTTGAAAAAAATATTGTTGGTAGATATCAATCCTATCGTCTTGGTATATCTATCCGTATATTTTACAGGGAATTCGGATTCGAAGGGTTCGGATTCGAAGGGACAAGCAAGCTCTACCTCTGGGTTATTATCGGCCAGTTTAGCATTTAGGTTATAATCGATATTGCACTTTTTTGCCTTCTCGTCAACAAGACGGTAAATTCGAGAGTAATTGGGATAACAATGGTCAACAGTGTACTCATTGTAGGTGAACAGTGCAATAACAATGCACACGGCAAAGCCAATGGCAAAGCCCGTAATGCTCAGGAAGCTGTACAGCTTATTCTTTAAAAGATTTCGAAGAACTAACTTTAGATTGTATAGTAACATGCTGGTAACTTGATTTAGTTTCAATATAATTTTTTGTATAAAACAGATTATCTTAAAGTCCCCTTTAGGGGATTTAGGAGTTGTTCTTTACTCATACCTCAACGATTCTGTAGGGTTAATTTGCCGCCCGTCTGCTCTGCCAAATCACCGTTACAAGCGCAAATAGCAATGCTGTTAATCCTGAGGCTAAAAACACCCACCAGCTAATTGATGTTCTATACGGAAAGTTTTGAAGCCATTTCATTGATATATAATAAGCAATTGGACATGCTACAGCAAATGCAAACAAAACCCATTTCATCAGATCAAAATTTAGCAACTACTTGTTAGCAACTGGGCTTGCTATTGAATCTATATATTTTTTCCTATTCCAAATGAATTTTAGCTTTATGGCATCCAAACGACAAATCTCTACGCATTTTCCACAAAGTATGCATTCTGAATTAGTTACTAAGCCATTGTTATTTTTAACATAGTCAACAATTTGTATTCCTACCAAACATTCATTCTCGCATTTATGGCATTGCGTACATTCCTTTGATTCAACTACTGGAATAAGTCGAGAATATGTAGCCCCAGTAGCACATAATGTACCCATCATACATAAATTTTTACATGCCCATCTCTTGTCTAAAAACCCTCCGAGTATTATTGCAGAAGAAATATCGGCAATCCATACTATTTTATAGTGCATACTAAAATCTAACTTTAAAAATTCTGGGATTATATTAAAACTATGGGTAATTCCTTGTTTACTATTAAAAAAATAAAATGTAAATGAAGAAACAAAAAAAGGTATCAGAATTAACATTCTAATCCAAACTTTTGGTTTCTTCCATTTAGTCTTAAAAAATGAATGTTCTCCTGCCATATCATTGGTGGTTCCCATAAAACAGAACCAGCCACAACCAACTCTGCCAAATATTGGAGAAAGAAGTATGAATCCTAACCAAATCAACAAAACTGTCGTGATTACACCCCAATAAATAGAGTGCCAAATAAATCCGAATGCAAAAAATTGAAAAAATACAGGAGTAATTAATAAAAAAACTACTCTAGATAAAAAATTATATGAATATATCGTTTTCATATTTTAATTGTAATTTAAGATGTCTTTTTTAGCCTTGCTGCTAACTTGTTTCTCAAGAGCTGCTTTAATAAAATTTTAAGGTAAGAATAGAACATATTGAATATTTTATATTTCTTTAAGACTACTCCATTTTTAGTCCCCTTTAGGGGATTTAGGGGTTACTCACACCTCAAAGCCTCTGTAGGATTGGCCATTGCTGCGCTCCAGGTTTGCCATCCCACGGTAATTAGCACTAGAATCATCGCCACTCCTCCCCCCATTAGGTAAAATGGCAGACCCAAATGGAATTTGGAGGGGAATACGGAGAGATATCCCATTACCATTATCATAGATACTGGTGTTGCTAAGAATATAGCAATGAATACTTGAACGATTATCCCCTTGGATAGCCGGATCATTATAGTTGATATTGATGCACCGTACACCTTACGTATTCCCACTTCCCTGCGATGCCGCTGTGCAATGAATAGCGATAGCCCAAACAACCCTACTAGCGAAGTTACGATGGTAAGGATGAAAAATAGGTTCATTAGTTTTGCTGTAGATATGAATGATTTCGCCTCTTTGCCTTCAGTTAGCATATCCCTATGATATTTCAGTTCGATCGGATTCTCTGAGTTAAATGATTTTAGGGTCTTGGTTATGAATTGGTGTGCCTCCTCACGGTTGGAGGAATTAAATCTAATCGTCAGATAATTCGTTAAATTCTCGCTCGAGCGTATGAACATGGGTACATGATCGAAAATTGGGGGTACTTCTCTGTAGGAGTCAATAACACCAATGATATTATAGTACTTGTCCTTAACCAGAACCTTTTTACCAATAGGGTCATCATATTCCAGTGCATTGGCGGCTTGCTGGTTAATTACGACCCCATTCTCCAGCTCCGAGGGGAAATCGCGGGAGAAAAAATGCCCCTTTAGCATAGCTATTCTAAAAATCTTGAGATAATCGGGTTCAAAACGACATAAATTTGCCATCGCTTTATTATCCTTATCCTTCCAATCTGTAGTAAGATTCATCCCCATTTCGGGTAGAGTCGATCCCCAGGAAACCGCCTCGATGGAGGGGCTCTTCAGCAGCTCTACCTTCACTTTATTCAAATCGCCCCATGGATATCCAGTAATGCATAGCACATCATCGGAATTATACTTCTTGAAATCATCGCTCCCCAAAAATTTACCATGAAAAGTTAGGGCAAGCATAAACTGAATAAATATTATAGCAAGAAAGAACTGAAAGGTAGTAAGTATCCGTCTGGAGTAACCCTTTCCCCCGATAGAATTTGCTACCGGTTTCATTAGGGTAACAGGTTTTAAGAATGAGTATCGCAAAGCGGGGTATAGGCCCGATAGGATAATGGTAGCAATTAGTATAAGCATCAAGAGAAGCAGCGAATTGACATTAGCATCTAAACTTATATTGGTATCCATCAGAGAATTGAACCATGGCAAGGCCAACTTAATAAGAATAAGCGCTAGATTAAATGCGATTAATGTAGATAGTAGAGTATCGGTGAGGAATTGCAGGAAGATATGCTTCTGCCGGGCTCCATTTACCTTTCTTACTCCAATCTCCTTGTTTCGGGTGGAAAATAGGATATTGGTAAGGTTGATATAGTTCAAACTTGTTATAATTAAGACGAAGAAACCACTAATTAGGAATGCTATCAGTTTGGCCCTATTGTTTGACCATGTTCCCCGCATATGGATCTCCTTTAATGGAATTAGAAATGCACCGATATTCTCAATTTCAATGGGGATTTTATACGTAGCATCTATTTTCTTATTCAAATCCTTATAATCAGTCCCTTGGCGAAGGAGAAGGTAGGTAATAAATCCTGCGTTATAGTACTCATTGGGCTTTACCCACTCGTATCTCTTTATATTGTCGAATGGGATGATAATATCTACCGTAAGGTGTGTGTTAGATGGAAGATCTTTAAAAACACCGGTTACTGCAAAGTTGGTCTTATGCCCCTGAAAATTCATGTTCATTTCACGACCCAATGGGTTGTCTTTGCCAAAGTATCGTTGTGCTACCTTTTCCGATATCACAACCGTATTTATTTCAGCTGAGGGTCCTCCCAAAACAAAAGGAAAGGTGAGGATTTCAAAAAAATTGGAGTCGGCGGCAATTATATCCTCGTTGAAAATATTCTCTCCCACCCGTATCAAAACATTATCGGGATAGGCACGGGTAAACTCTTCCACTTCGGGAAACATCTTCTTAAGGGTTGGTCCCTCCGGACCAAAGCTTGTTGGAACCCACTGTATCTGATCAAAATTCCCCCTGATGTAGACACGACTTATCCTATCGGCCTTCTCGTGACAGCTCTCGTAGGACAGCTCGTGGCTGGCAAACAGGATAGCAAGCACAGCCGATGCCAAGCCAATGGTTAGACCCCCGATATTAATAATTGATACCGCCCTATTCTTAAGCAGGCTCCGCCAAGCAGTAAGTATGTAATTGGTAAACATGGTGTTTAGATTTAATTAGCTATATTTTTATTCTTTTTACATTCAATCCATCCTCTTTCAACTCATATACCAACTATTGTATAGCGCACATATTCTGCAAATTAACTTTGCAAATGTTGCGCTTAACTTAACTTAGCTGTGATAGAATCATCCAATGGCTGTACCAAAACGAGACAGGTGATTTGCTATCTACCATCATTCTCAATACATTTGAAATTGGTTAATACTTATCAAGGGATGAACAATAAAGGTAAAGTTCTAATCGTCGATGACAATAAGAGCGTACTAAACTCATTAAACCTATTTCTCAAGCATAAAGTTGAGAAGGTTATTATTTGCTGTAATCCCAACCAAATTCTTTCATTGCTAGAGACGGAGGATGTTGATGTTGTTCTTCTGGATATGAATTTTAGTGCTGGTGTAAATACCGGGAATGAAGGTCTGTTTTGGCTTCGCGAGATTCATAAAACATACCCCAAAACTGTTGTTACTATGATTACGGCATACGGTGATGTTGAACTTGCTGTGAATGCAATTAAAGAGGGCGCCAATGATTTTGTACTTAAACCCTGGGATAACCAGAAGTTGCTTGCCACATTACAAAACGGAATTGAGCTGAGCCAGTCGCGCAAGGAGATTAACGACCTAAAACAGAAAACAAAACAGCTTATCGCCGATACGAATTATAGCTATCAGGATTTTATTGGTAAATCACCCAGCATGCAAGAGGTCTTTAAGACCATTGAAAAAGTAGCACAAACCGATGCAAATATTTTAATCCTTGGCGAAAACGGCACAGGGAAAGAGCTAGTTGCACGTCAGCTACATCAGCTTTCGAATCGGTCTGGAAAAATTTTTCTGGGGGTTGATCTGGGTGCATTAAACGAAACCCTATTCGAGAGTGAACTATTTGGTCATGTCAAGGGTGCCTTTACCGATGCACGAGACGATCGCCAAGGGCGATTCCAAACGGCATCAGGGGGAACACTTTTTCTTGATGAAATTGGGAATATTACACCTACAATGCAATCTAAACTACTTTCTGCTATTCAGAATAGGGTAATTACTCCACTCGGAACGAGCAAATCTTTTCCTGTTGATGTAAGGCTTATCTGCGCTACAAATCAAAATCTTCAGGAATTGGTAAAGCAGGGTAACTTCAGAGAGGATCTACTTTACCGTATCAATACCATCCAAATTAGCTTGCCTCCTCTTCGAGAGAGAGGTTCAGATATTACGCTATTAGCAAACTTTTTCTTGAATAAATTTGCCGATAAATACGATAAGCCCAAGCTAAAACTTGGCGATAAAGCGCTTGGCAATCTATTGAATTACCATTGGCCCGGCAATGTTCGTGAGCTTTGTCATTCCATTGAACGTGCAGTGATCTTGAGCGATAAGGAGACTCTATCACCTTCTGATTTTATTTTAAACGAGGATTTAACAAAAGAAGATTTTCTGCAAAACCCTATAAGTCTCGATGATGCTGAGAAAATCCTTATTGGCAATTCTATCAAACGGAATAAGGGAAATTTATCGAGTGTCGCCCGCGAGCTGAACATTGGTCGTCAAACGCTTTACCGAAAAATGGAGAAGTATGGGTTATGATATAGTTGTTCGTTGACAGTTGACAGTAAACAGATAACTGGTGTCTCGAGTCTGAAATCTAAAGTCAAATAAAAAATGCTGCTAAAAAAGTTTTACATCAATATCCTTTTTCGGATTATAGGGATTCTCGCCAACTGCATTGTCTTTGCGATTTCTTTATCATGGAGGCCCGACTGGTTGATTGCTTCCAATCTACTATTCTTACTTGGAGTACAGGTAGTTTTACTTTTGCTGAAATTAAATAGAATAAACAAAGATCTCGAATCATTCTTTTCTGCTATGCGGAGCAGTGATTCAAGCATTGTATTCACAGGGATAAAACAAAATTCACCTTTCAAAACACTTTATCAACAGCTTGAGGAGATAAATAAGGATTTCCAGAAGCTAAAGATCGAGAATCATCGCCAGAGTGAATATTTTAAGGTCCTCGTTGAGCACGTAAATATCGGGTTAATCTCATTCAACGAGAAGGATGAAATAACCCTTTGCAACCGCACGGCAAAGGAACTACTGGGGAAACGATACCTGCACAAAGTGGATGATCTAGATCAAATTATGCCTGGGCTAACTCAAACAATAAAGCTACTTGAGCCCTCTCAACAGAAGCTGATTACCATATATAACCAAAATGAAGTTTTGCAGCTCTCCGTGAGGATCGCCTTACTGAAATTTGAGATGAACTGGATTAAACTTATCTCATTTCAGAATATAAAAAACGAGCTGGATGAAAATGAGCTGGAGAGCTGGCAAAAACTTATCAGAGTTCTCACCCATGAGCTGATGAATTCTGCGGGGCCTATCAATTCGACAATATCGACAATAAAAGAATTCCTTGTTAACCCTGATGGTGAATCAAAAAGGGTCGATTCTTTAAATGATAGCATCATACGTGATACTATTGAAGGACTTAAGATAATTGAGGAAAGAAGTAGTGGTATGATGGATTTTGTAAAAAAATTCAGGAATCTTACCCTTTTACCAAAACCTGTTTTCAGCCCAATACCCGTTCATGAACTTTTCAGATCAATCGAGCTGCTTATGTCTAATGAGTTTAACAAACATAATATTCTGGTTGATGATAAAATTTCCCCCTCAAATTTATCAATCATGGCTGACAAGGGTATGATCGAACAGGTACTATTAAATCTATTAAGTAATGCGATTAACGCTTTAAATGCAACACCCACCAAAAAAATCATCCTTAGTGCTTCAATGGATGAAAGCCAGCGTCCATATATACAGGTATCTGATAATGGTTGTGGCATTCCAATTGATATTCAGGATAAGATTTTTATTCCATTCTTTACCACCCGCATGGATGGCTCAGGTGTTGGACTAAGCCTTTCACGTCAACTGGCTCGCCTTCAAGGGGGAACTTTAACGTTTAACTCTAAAGAAGGTGAAGGAACCGTATTTACGATAAAACTTTAGGCTATTGTTCTACAGCATAAATCAAAGTAGTTAACGGTAGAAATCTTTATCTATTTTTGCAGCGTTTTTTGAAAATGGCATGAGGAGGATAGGTAGCATAATTTTACTTTTTATAGTTGTTCTAAATACATTCGGTCAGAGCTCGGAGGAGCAATCAAAACCCAATCTTGTATTAAATCTCGACGTACTCAGTTCTCACCTGTGGCGTGGTTTTAAAAACGGAAACTCATATAGCATTCAGCCAACAGTATCCTTTAACTATAAGGGTTTGAGCACAGGTGCTTGGGCAGCAATTGCTGGTAACGATAGCTACTTTGAGGTCGATCTTTTCACCGAATACTCTTACCACAATGTAACCCTATCGCTTTACGATTATTACTGTCCCCCGTCAACTCAAATGAACAGCTTCGGAGAGTTTAGAAAACATCACACAAAACATACCCTTGATGCGATGCTATCATGGACACCAGATAGCATTCCCTTCAAGATTATGGTATCTACATTAATTCTTGGTGATGACCTATCGAAGACCTCCCGGAAGCAATCCTACTCAACATACATCGAACCTGCATATGTCTGGTATTGGAAGAGATTTTCGGGTGATCTGTTTGTAGGATTCACCCCCTTTGAAGGGTACTACGCATCCAAACCTTCCGTTGTGAATGTTGGAGCAACATTCTGCTATAATCTTAGAATACAAAATTTTGAACTGCCCCTTCAAGCAAAGGTTAGTCATAATCCCATTTTAGAGTCTACGTGGATTATGCTTGGAGTATCGCTATCAATTAACTAGATAAAATCTTATTTTGGACATATATCAGGGTAACCCCACGATGGTTTTGAACCCTCGTGGGGCTATACCTAATTGCTAGTTTCAGTAAAACACATAGTTAAAATCAGAAAAACACTTATCCCTTTTACCCTAAAATCTATTGTTTAAACCTGCAACTTATTCTATTTTTACTTGTTTAAATTGCACAAAACCCTTAAAAATATGGTATTAGGAATATTAAAGGAAACAAAAGACGAACGCCGGGTGGCTATGCTACCTGAAAGTGTTGCCGCTTTGGTTAAAATGAATGTATCTGTAATTGTTGAGGGAGATGCTGGTAAGTCCGCTTATGCAAGCAATGCTGAATATGAAGCTGTAGGTGCAAAAATCGATACCAAGGAGAACGTAATTCATCAATCGGAAGTATTGGTGAAGATTAACCCGCCCACGGACGAAGAAAAGGGGTTGATGAAAGAGGGGAAGGTATTTCTTGCCGTGCTGAATCCATATTTTAACACCGACCTAGTAAAAGAGTTGGCTGCGAAAAACATCACCAGCTTTAGCCTTGATGTAATACCTCGTACTTCGCGCGCTCAGGCAATGGATATCCTCTCATCGATGGCTACCGTTGCAGGATACAAAGCCGTGCTAACCGCAGCGAACACTCTCCCAAAATTCTTCCCAATGTTCATGACCGCTGCGGGAACTATTACTCCAGCCAAGGTGCTGATACTCGGTGCGGGTGTTGCAGGATTGCAAGCTATTGCAACCTCACGTAAGCTTGGAGCAATAGTTGAAGTCTTCGATGTTCGTGCAGCGGTTAAAGAAGAAGTGACAGGGATAGGTGGCAAATTCATAGACGTAGAGGGTGCTTCCGATGATAAATCTGCTGGTGGATATGCTGTGGAGCAATCCGATGAGTTTAAGCAACGGCAAGCACAGGCCATACACGACCATGCCATAAAATCGGATGTTGTAATATGTACTGCTCAAATTCCTGGTAAAAAAGCACCGTTGTTGCTGAAAAAAACAACTGTTGAAGCCATGAAACAGGGTTCTGTGATTATCGACATTGCTGCCTCAACGGGAGGGAATTGCGAGGTTACCAAAAACAATGAAACGTATATCCATAACGGGATCACCGTAATTGGTAACTCGTTTCTTCCTGTAGATATGCCATCCGATGCAAGTAAGATGTTTGGGAAGAACGCGATCAACTTCCTAAAACTCATCATCACCAAGGAGGGCAACTTAAACCTGAACTGGGAGGATGATATTGTGAAGGGGACTGCAGTTACCCACAATAAGGAGATTGTTCACGAAAGAATTAAATCAGCTATCAATCATTAAAAAAGATAAGCACTATGGAAGAAGTATTGAAATTCTTTATGGAATACAAGGAGATGATCTTCATTATCATCCTATCCATTTTTCTCGGTATTGAAGTTATATCTCACGTCCCAGCGGTAATGCACACTCCGCTGATGTCAGGTAGTAATGCCATCCACGGAGTCGTAATCATAGGCGCCATAATTGTAATGGGACACGCTCACGATACCCTATCGCTTATCCTTGGTTTTCTTGCCGTAATACTCGGAACACTTAACGTAGTGGGAGGATTTGTCGTGACAGATCGGATGCTAGAAATGTTTAAGAAAAAGAAAAAATAGGGAGGACTAGATAATGGAACAACTTACAAAAATTATTGAATTTACCAATGAGATTTCCATTCTGGAGATTTCCTATTTGGTTGCATCAGTACTTTTTATTTTTGGTTTGAAGAAACTCAGCCATCCCGATACCGCTCGTTCAGGCAATCTGTGGGCTGCTGCGGGGATGGCTGCAGCTATCATCTTTACCATTATTTTCCATAAGAAAGATGGTGAATCCATCGGGAACATTCCTTGGATTCTAGTTGCCCTTGCCATCGGTACTTTTATTGGGTGGTACGCCTCCAAGAAGGTAAAAATGACAGCAATGCCCCAAATGGTTTCGCTGTTCAACGGAATGGGAGGGGCCTGTGCTGCGCTTATCTCGATGATGGAGTTTCCAAGAATGCAGAGTATGCTTGCCTCTGAGGGTGCAACGAATATGCTAAACGGCGAAGCCATTGCTATTCTACTCGCATTAATGATTGGCGGTGTATCGTTTGCTGGAAGTATGATTGCTTTCGGCAAGCTCGACGGACGCATTGGTGATATTAAGCACCCTATTTTACGAATTATCAACCTCTCTTTTTTGATTATTCTGCTGGTTGCACTGGTTCTCATCATGACTATGAAGCCTGAAGCTGGGAACAATTTGGTAATTTATCTGTTTGCTGGTTCAGCTCTTATTTACGGAGTAACCTTCGTTATGCCAATTGGTGGTGCCGATATGCCTGTCGTTATCTCGTTGCTAAACTCGTTTACAGGTGTAGCCGCAGCAATGGGTGGTTTTCTTTACCATAATCAGGCAATGTTAACTGGTGGTATCCTTGTGGGATCATCAGGAACCATTCTTACCATCTTGATGTGTAAAGCGATGAATCGTTCGCTGTTAAACGTAATTATTGGTGCTTTTGGCGTTAGCGCTGCTGGCAATGCCTCATCCGGTGATAAAACCGTGAAAGAGATTACCCTCAGCGATGCTGCTATACTTCTTAGTTACTCCCAGAAAGTTTATATCATCCCTGGTTATGGTCTTGCTGTAGCCCAAGCACAGCACCTTTGCCATGAACTAGATGTTCTACTTGCAAGTAAGGGCGTTGAGGTTAAATACGGAATACACCCTGTTGCTGGTCGAATGCCGGGGCACATGAATGTTCTCCTTGCTGAGGCTGATGTTCCATACGAAAAACTGGTTGAGATGGACGATGTCAACAATGAATTGGGTAATACGGATGTAGTGATGGTGATAGGGGCCAATGATGTGGTTAACCCAGCCGCCGAAACCGATCCTGCAAGCCCAATCTATGGGATGCCAGTTATCAAAGCGTGGGAGGCCAAAAACATTATAGTAATGAAACGATCAATGGCTCAGGGTTATGCGGCCATCGACAACGATCTATTCTACCATGCTAAAAACAGAATGCTTTTTGGCGATGCCAAAGCAACCTTGCAGAAGTTGATTGCGGAAATTAAGGCTTTATAATTGGAAAAAAATTACTAAAAACAAAAAAGACTACTCTTAAGGGTAGTCTTTTTTTGTAAGTATGAACCGTTCTATAACTCAATTCGAATGATTAAAGTTAGTCTTGTTGGACCAATTCGTTGGTAAACCACGATCCATCTTTCATCTCCTCCTCATACTTGACGAATTGGTGTGGAGCATCTTTTGAAAAATAGAAATAGTACTTTTCTGGTGCAAAAGCAGCTTGCCACCCTCCCACCGAAAGCTCCAATTTATAACACTCAAAACTACCAGCCTCCACTTCTACTTCAAGTTTATCAATACACTGTAATTTCATGGTTAACGCATCACCATATTTTACCATATATGTTTTAAAGTAAACGCAATTTCCTAAAGCAAAAGGAAAGCCTTGAAATGAAATAAAATAGGCGCATCTTGAGTAAATATTATTATTGCTAATAGTGAAGTCTTTATCAATGCTTTTTCTGTGATCAAAATAATGGACTAGGTTATTCCCCTTGTAAAAATAATGTTCATCTATACTATTGTCTCTAAGGTTCGTTCTCATTTCTGAAAAAGAGGTGAGGTCATCAACGTTCATTTCAATTTCACTCTTGAAAGCA
>JAYTVX010000165.1:0-4917 GCA_043743775.1 Bacteroidales bacterium
TGTTATTAAATACTAACATGATGCAAATATACGGTATCAATACCGTATTATCCAAATAAAATACGGTTTATTTTCAGTAAAAATGAAAATATTTTTTATCTAACTGCTAATTAGTTAATTATGGAATTAAAAGAATTTGTAAAAGAGACGCTGCTCCAATTGACTGAGGGGGTAAAAGAGGCTCAAACGGAGTGCTTTAAGCACGGTGGTTTAATTAACCCTATGCTTGCAGTACCCCTGTCGAACACAAGTTTACAAATAGGAGATAAATATTTTCCGGTAACAAATGTGGAATTTAAGGTAGGATTAACAGAAAATAAAAGTGCGGAGAACAAACAAGGGGTTGGGGTATTTTTGTCAAGTATAACCTTAGGGGCAGAGCATAAGAAGGACAGGAACAATCAATTGTCCACAAGTATAGAATTTAACATACCTGTGGTATTACCTTTTATCACGAGAGAAGGCAAGTATTTTGATATAGACAATGTCTTTTAAAGACTAATCTTTGAAATTATATTTTGCACGAGAAACTGTATTGTCGTTAGAGTGTAACTGACAGAGGATAATTCTGCTTTTGGACTTGAAAGGTAAGCCATTGTTACCTTATATGTAATGTACCTATAATACCATTTTTTCAGAAAGCGTTTCATAACAATTTGAATTAAATTTTTACAAATATACAAACCTTACTGAATTTATACCGTATAGAATTAAAAAACATGAAAGAAAGATTGACAGAATTTCTGGCACACTTAGGAATAGGGCAAGACAAATTTGAGAAAAGTGTCGGTCTGTCGAGGGGTTTTGTCAATAAGTTAGGTGACAACACTACTCTTAAAACTATTGATAAAATAAGTTCAGTTTATCCAAATCTAAATATAAACTGGTTAAAAAACGGAGTTGGAACAATGCTAAAAACGGAGGGCTTAATTACAGAAGCCCGTAAAATTGAGTCTTCGGAATATGCAACGACGACCGCACCGTTGATAAGCCAATACGCCGCAGCTGGATATTTGGCAGGCTTTTCTGATCGGGAGTATATAGAGCAACAACCGGTATACGTTGCAAAAAAGAGGTATAGTGGTGGTAATTACGTTGCTTTCGAGATTCGCGGGGATAGTATGAATGACGGGCTTTTGCGCTCTATAATCAATGCAGATGTGGTTTTGGGAAAGGAATTAAGACGGGATTACTGGAAATGCAAATTACACACCCCAAAAGTTTTTATAATTGTCCACAAAACAAGCGGCGTACTCTGCAAAGAAATAATTGAGCATGATGTGGATAGCGGAGTTGTAACTTGCCATTCGTTCAATCCCGAGAATCGAGATTTTCAACTAAACCTTAATGACATAGCCCAATTATTCTATATTAAAGAAATATCAAGAGAACCTTAAAATCAAATCCTAAATCAAATATTATGGCCTTAATTTATTGCAGCGAATGCGGAAAAGAGGTGAGCGACAGGGCTCCTAATTGTCTTAATTGCGGATACTCTGTTTCTTTAATTAAAAACAAAATTGCCGTTCCCGCCCCAACGCAACAGTATAACTCATATCAAGCTATTTCTTATCAACAAAGTGTGCCTCAGAATGATCAGGTTAAGTGTCCTAAATGCCGATCAACCCAAATTTCAGCAAATAAGAAAGGTTTTAGCGGAGGGAAAGCAGTAGCCGGTGTAATATTAGTAGGCGGAATAGGAGCTTTAGCAGGAACTTCCGGGAGCAATAAAATAAAAATAACTTGTCTTAGTTGTGGTTATACCTTTGAGCCTGGACAAAGTCACAAGATTCAAGGTGAACCTTTAACCACTAAAGAAGGTGTGTCAAAGGTCATTATTCCTGTAATTATATTTGTAATTCTGTTCATTCTGATTTTGCATTTTGTGGGATTCCTGGCGGCATTGGCTTTTATGCTCGTTGTCCTTTTTATCGGTAAATTGATATTGACCCCAAACTAAAAAGAACACTGTAATGGAATTAAAAAGTTTAAAGGAAATACTCCGTTCAGCCACATCTCAGGCCGATATAAAGGAAATGCTCAAACCAGTTCAAGAGCAAATTCTTTGGGCTGTTGCCGAGAACCGGGATTTAACTGATTGTGCGATTTGGCTTAAAAACGCAATTGAGATAATTGATCTACAAGTCGGAGAATCCAAGAAGAACAGCGAGATAGCGTACGCCGTAGAAGGTTTGCGTGACCTTTATGAGGACGAGCTTTTACGGATAAGGAAATTGCTAATTGTTGATCCTTCCAGGATTTAGCTAAGGCTTCGGCTGTTTCTTCGGATATATGGAACATCATGAAAGATTTTACGTTTAACAAAGATATATAAAAATAGCAGGCTATTGTAATGGGCAAGATCCTAAAAATAATATTCAGCAAAAACACAAGCTCAAAAAATCTGCCAGAGGCTTTGAGACTCGCGGGAAAACTCGGCGGTGTGCACGAAGATGATTTGGTGAGAATACAACTCAGCACAAAGGAAGTTTTCGACCTTTGGGAGTGGGTAAGTTCTTTACTCCATGCGATTGACAAGTGGCGTGGATTTGAGATCTACTACAAAGGCAGGCTGTGCATGGTTAATAAGGAATACCGAAGGCTGTTCTATGCCTTACAAGATATCAGGCAGTGCTATCACAATCACGATGACCCACCCGATTATGAGAAGTGCAATCCCGGATGGGGCTGTGATTACGTAAGCTATATTTCACTAGGGATTAATTCCCCGGGCGTAAAGAAATGGTACACTTACGGGCACCTGGTAGAACCGGACACGTGGGTAATTGACAAGAACAAGATTCTAGCTGAAGTTCAGATCGAGATAGGAAGAAAGCATCTTACCGTTTGTCCGGCATTTCCGGCAACCCGAATTCAAAAAGTAATTGACCAGCTCCCCGATAGCTTCACTCTCGATGAATTCTGGAGCGTTGATTACAAAAATGAAATGATAGACGGAAAGCTCACAAAAGTTGTCAACTCGATTTGGTATAACTCAGAATTTGAAAAAGAGTGGTTTTCTATGGAAAAACTACTCGCCGATATAAACAAGCCGATCAGGTGTCCGTATAAGCAAGGATCGGATCAGTGGCTGGACTGGATGATCAGTAACGGATATTTTAAAAAATAAGGCTATGGGAAGCAAAAGGGCGTACACGAAGGAAACGATTGATATAATGGCTAGATTTTTCGAAGTGGTGGAGATGTTGATTCTACTCAAAGAAATAAGAGGGGTTAAAACCTACTGTGACCTTGCGGGCATCAACAGAAGACACTACTACACGCAGAAGGATGATCTCAATCGCGGCTATTTTGAAATTAGCTGGGTACTGCCTTTGATAAAAGATTTTGGCGTATCTTCGACCTGGCTTTTATTGGGCAAAGGAAGTATGTTTGCCGTAAAATTGGAGCAAAAACAATGTGCCTCAATGGCCTGAAGAATCAGCATTTGGATAAGAGAGATCTGTGGAACACAGAATAACAACAATTTGGTAACGTAAGCCGAAACAATTTCAAAACTCATGCGTTTAATGCTTAATAAGAGTAAATTACTGCTTTTAAACATGTAAATATTATTCTTACACTATAATTTATTCTTTTACTTTACTAAAGATTTAATTCCAATACGATTTGTAAAGGAATAAAATTCAGTTAGCTTTGCAGTCAAATTTTGAAACCAGATACACATACGCACAAAATGGATGCCATAATGCCATCACCGAATACAGCCAACAAGAGCGCTGATACAACGCAATGGTTTGACAATCTTGTGACCACAATAAGAAGTGAGCAATTACAATTGGAGTCTGGAATCGCAGATAAAGAAAAACAGGCCTTTTGGAAACCAATGATGGAAAATAACAGTCTCCAGATTGCGCTTACAACGCGGGAAATGAGTAGCAGGTTGATTATACCCGAATTAATCATTAATTACCTGAACGGACTTAAAACCCGAGTTGTTGATATTAATTCACTCTCTTTTCAGATGTCCGACTCGAAAATTTTGGTATGGGCAATTGTTAATGATGATGATGAAGACTCAATGGACCAACTTTTTTTGCAAGAGGCAGAGATTAACGCCAAATTTGCGGAATACGGTTTTCATGTTTCAACAACTATAATGGAGAAGTCCGATAACTGCACCACACCCCCTCAATTCATTCGGTATATTAATGGCTAATTTTGCTGATCATATATCGCAGGCTGAAAAAAATCTATTATTCCTTCAGGAAATAAATGGAAAACTAACAACTCCGTTTTGGGATTGGAATGTTACGGTTTGTTACTACGTAGCAGTTCATCTTGTAAACTCACATATCGCGTCCACTTTAGACCAGCATTATAGAAAACACGAAGAGGTTGCAAATGCTTTAAGCCCCTTTAATAGTTTATCTTTGAGTAAGGTTCCCGAAAAGGTGTATTTGGCCTATTGCAAGCTTCAGAATTATTCGAGAAGATCGAGATATTTGATTAGTGACGATATGAAAAATAGGAGTGAAGAGGCCAATCTAACTTATGATAAGCATTTTAAACGCTCTTTAGTGCATCTCGACACAGTAATGGGGTACATGGATACACAATACCATCAAAATTTCAACCCTACAATTGTAGATTGTATAGAGGCAAGGAATATTGGGCTAAAATATTTTAAAGTCAAATAAAATCCGTGACTGTCCGCGCGTGAGCCGTAATTATTGGGCCTAGTCGGAGGGCCTCAAATTTTCGTATTTTCTTCCGTTGTTCTCCAATAGTTCCACGAAAATAAAATAACAAATTTATAAAATATTTATCCTTAACGGTTTGGGTGCTTCGAAATGGAAGTTTCCTAAACTTTAGATTCGCGTTCGAGTCGCGGTGAGGCTACAAAGTGCCGAAACACAACGTTTCGGCACATTTGTTTTTCGGCATTTATGAATG
>JAYTVX010000166.1:0-3799 GCA_043743775.1 Bacteroidales bacterium
TGACAAGGATTAACTGCGATGAGACATAATAAGAAATTTAACCACTTAAGCAGGACTAGCTCTCACCGTAAGGCAATGCTCGCAAATATGGCAACTTCGTTAATTCTTAAAAAAAGAATTACAACAACGATTGCTAAAGCTAAAGCCTTAAGATCTTACGTAGAGCCTTTAATTACTAAAGGTAAGAACGATACCACTCACTCACGTCGTACTGTTTTTAGTTACTTGAAAGATAAATACGCTGTTTCAGAACTTTTTCGTGATGTTGCAGTAAAAGTTGCTGAACGACCAGGTGGTTATACCAGAATTTTAAAAACTGGTTCACGTATGGGAGATAACGCTGATATGTGTATAATCGAACTTGTTGATTATAATACAACTTACGTTAAAGAGACTGCTAAACCTGCAGCCAAGAAAACACGTCGTGGTGCTAAACCTAAAAAAGCCGAAACTGTTGCTGAGGAAGCAGTAGTTGAAACTAAGAAAGTAGAACCACAACCTGAATCAACTGAAGAAAAATCTGAGTAATTAATCAGATTTACTGTATAGCAAAGGGATTGGTTTAAATACCATATCCCTTTTTTTTATTATTTTTACATGGAATTCAATTAATTAAAATATATATAATTATGGGACAAATAGTTAGTGTACATGCCCGTCAAATCCTCGATTCAAGAGGAAATCCAACTGTTGAAGTTGATGTTTACACCGAGAGTGGTTTCTCTGGACGCGCCGCTGTTCCAAGTGGTGCTTCTACTGGAATTCACGAAGCTGTAGAACTTCGTGATGGTGATGCTGGACGTTATCTTGGAAAAGGTGTTTTGAAAGCTGTTGATAATGTAAATACTACAATAGCTGAAGAAATAGTTGGTATGCACGTTCAGGAGCAACAACTGATTGATGAAGCGTTAATTAAACTTGACGGTTCTGAGAATAAATCGAATCTGGGTGCAAACGCAATCCTAGGCGTTTCGCTCGCAGTTGCTCATGCTGCAGCTCAATCAACAAGTCTACCTTTATACCGTTACATTGGTGGTGTGAATGCTTGTACTCTTCCTATCCCGATGATGAATATTATTAACGGTGGATCACATGCCGATAATAGCATCGATTTTCAAGAGTTCATGATTATGCCTGTCGGGGCTGAAAATTTTACCGATGCCATTAGGATGGGTGCCGAGATCTTTCATCATCTAAAATCGGTTCTTAAAAAATTAAATTACTCTACAAATGTCGGCGATGAGGGTGGATTTGCTCCAAACCTTAAATCGAACGAAGAGGCAATTCAGGTAATTCTTCAAGCCATCGAAAAGGCCGGTTATAAACCAGGTATAGACGTGTTCCTTGCACTTGACCCTGCTTCATCGGAGTACTATATTCCTGAAGAGAAAGTATATCACCTTCATAAATCAACTGGCGATAAGCTAACCTCTTCGCAGATGGTAGACTACTGGAAAAGTTGGACCGATAAATATCCTATTGTATCGATTGAGGATGGTATGGCTGAAGATGATTGGGATGGTTGGAAGCTCCTCAATAAAACTATTGGGAGTAAAGTCCAACTTGTTGGCGACGATCTGTTTGTAACCAACGTAAAACGTTTACAGCGTGGTATTGATGAGAATGCAGCCAATAGTATTCTGATAAAAGTTAACCAAATTGGTACCTTGACTGAAACCATCAATGCAGTACGCTTAGCTGATATCAACTCAATGACCTCAATTATGAGTCATCGATCGGGCGAAACAGAGGATACAACTATCGCTCACCTTGCAGTTGCCCTAAATACTGGGTTGATTAAAACTGGTTCAGCATCACGTTCCGACCGGATTGCAAAGTACAATCAACTGCTGAGAATAGAAGAAATACTTGGTTCTTCAGCAAGATATCTTGGTCGTGACTTTAAGTATATCAAAAGATAAGCAATATCATCGTAAAAAAGATAAGGTTCCGGTACTACTGGAACCTTTTTTTTATATATTCACAACCCCCAACCACTTCAATTACGATGGCCTATAAAAATTTAAATGAGTTTATTGAAGTTCTAGAAAGAAACGATGAATTGGTGAGAATCAAGGAATTCGTGGATCCTGAACTAGAAATAACGGAGATTGCAGATAGGTTCTCCAAACAATCAGGCGGAGGTAAAGCCCTTTTGTTTGAGAACACGGGTACCGACTTCCCAATATTAATCAACTTCTTTGGCTCAATAAAAAGAATGTGCTTATCGTTGGGTGTCGAAGATCTAAATGAAGTTGGAAAAGGAATAGACTCGCTCTTCAAAGAACTTGCAAGCCCCAAGGAATCGTTTCTTGATAAAATTAAAATGCTTCCTCAGCTAAAAAAGATGTCGGACTGGTTGCCAACTGTTATATCGGGGAAGGGGGCTTGCCAAGAGGTCGTAAATCTTTCACCTGATATTACAAAATTACCAGTGCTTAAGTGCTGGCCTTTCGACGGTGGACGATTTGTTACCCTTCCAATGGTTAATACTAAGGATCCTGAAACAGGAATCAGAAATATTGGGATGTATCGCATGCAAGTTTTTGGCCCGAACGAAACGGGAATTCATTGGCATCGTCACAAAGTAGGCGCAAGGCACTATGCCGAGCATAAGAAAAAAGGAACGCTTATGCCAGTTGCAGTTGCACTTGGAGGTGATCCTGTTTATACTTATGCTGCAACGGCTCCAATGCCCGATAACCTCGATGAGTATATTCTTGCAGGGTTTTTGCGTAAAAAAAAGGTGAAACTTGTTCGGTGTATTACGGTTGATCTTGAAGTTCCTGAGGATGTTGATTTTGTAATTGAAGGATATGTCGATCCGAATGAGGAATTAGCTTGGGAGGGACCATTTGGTGATCATACAGGTTTTTACTCGCTTGCCGACTGGTATCCGCGATTCCATATAACCTGCATTACCCATAGGAAGAACGCCATTTATACAGCAACTATTGTTGGTGTCCCACCAATGGAGGACGCTTATATAGCGAAAGCAACAGAGCGAATTTTTCTATCTCCCATTCGATTATCGATGCTACCCGAACTTGAGGATATGAGTTTGCCCATTGAGGGTGTTGCCCATAATATCTCGGTTGTTAAGATGAAAAACACCTACCCAGGGCATGCTTATAAGGTAATGAATGCTCTTTGGGGAGCAGGTCAGATGATGTTCAATAAAATACTGGTTGCTGTTGATGGAACTGTTGATATTCATGATTCATTACAGCTTGCTCAAACTATCTCAGCCAATGTAAACCTAGTAAATGATCTTTTTTTCAGTAAAGGACCTCTTGATGTTCTTGATCACGCATCGGATCAACCCTGCTTTGGAAGTAAAATATTTATTGATGCTACATCAAAAAACATAGATGAGAACAAACTATTTATAAATCTTGATGTAGAAAGTATTGTAGAAGAACTGACTCCTTTACCCAATGGGATATGTGCTTATAATACTTCATTGATATCAAATAAGATATCTGCTTTAATAGTATCCATTAACAAGGTCGATACACTAAATGTAAAAGAATTGTCTTCTAGGTTATTCAGGATTAGTTCATTACGCAATCTTAAAGCGTTAATCCTAGTTGATAAGGAGGTCGATATTCGCAATGTATCAATGGTAATATGGTATCTTGCCAGTAACTTTGAACCTCAACGGGATACGCTTTTCATTAACGATCAGGAAGGAATAGCTACACATGTTGTGTTTGATGGAACAAGAAAAGTTTACCCTTCAGATAGGCCAAGTAGAGACTGGCCTAATGTTGTGATGATGGATTTGAAAACGATAAAG
>JAYTVX010000167.1:0-1782 GCA_043743775.1 Bacteroidales bacterium
TGGTCGATTATCCACTCAAGCTGTCCGTTGGCACTCCTGAACTCGTCGGCAGCCCATTTTTCAACGGCTTCCATCTTTTCTGGATCAATTCTAAGTACAAACGATTTCTTGCTAGACATAAATTCTCAAAAAATGGTTAAGTCAAAATTTCTATAATATGAACATGGGATAAAACATCAATCAATCCCATATTAATTGATTCTATGCATTATTTCTGAAACAACTTCCTGTAAATCATTATAGGTTTCGTTAAACTTATCAGGAAGTATCCATTCATCCTTCTCAATACCAATAATCACTTTATCCTTAAAAGGTTTAATGGATGGCAGGTAATCAACTCCAATAACTATTTTTAGAGGTGAGTATTTCTCCCATAATTTAAGATAGCTATCAACAATTCGAACATCAATTATCTGCATGAGTTGAGCCACGCTATTTGTAATAATTGATAAATGCTTATCGATGTACGAATCATTCGTTTTAACAGTATTCCGTCCCGCTATAAAATCATACCAGAAGTGCTTAATTATCTCAGCCTTTAAATTGAAATGACCATTGGGGATTGCAGCATAAACTCCTGAATAAGTGCTACTCATACCAACCTTTGCAGCATATGAATCTGAAGCAAAGTATATCAAATCATTCTTACTTAGCAAGCAAAACTTTGAGTTTAATACTCTATCGTTAGGAGAAATAAATGTTCTATTATCCACATTCCCTTCAAATAGGAACCCATTTTGCTGTGCAATCCTACTATAGTCATCAAATATTTTCATTTGCTGCGCGTATACGATTTATTGATGAAGAGTTCCGGTATTCACTACTGGTCGAGCCGATTCCTCGGAGCAAAGCACCACCATTAGGTTGCTAACCATTGCTGCTTTTTTATCATCATCGAGCGTTACAATTTGCTTCTCCGATAATTGCTCTAGCGCCATTTGAACCATACCTACTGCACCTTCTACAATCTTACTCCTAGCCGCTACAACCGCTGTTGCCTGCTGACGGCGAAGCATTGCACCAGCTATCTCCTGAGCATATGCGATATAGTTAATCCTTGCTTCAATAACATTTATACCAGCAATATTAAGCCTTTCGCGAAGCTCGGTTTCTAATCGATGGTTAACCTCCTCACCGCCTGCACGAAGAGTAATTTCGGCTCCTTCGAGCTCAAAATTATCATAGGGAAACATCCCCGCCAATTTACGGAGTGCAGCGTCGCTTTGAACAACAACAAAATGCTCGTACTGATCGACTTCAAACGATGATTTGTAGGTATTCTCAACCTTCCAAACCAACACTAGTCCAATCATGATAGGATTCCCTACCTTATCGTTCACCTTAATGGGTTGTCCAACGAAGTTTCGGGCACGTAATGAGATCCTCTTTTTCAAGTATAACGGATTCGTCCAGAAGAAACCATTAATCTTTATAGTTCCAATATACTTTCCGAATAGAACTAACACCGATGATTCATTAGGATTTACGATTACAAAACCGATTGCAATTAGTATCGAGAGTAAAACTCCTATCATGAACCAAGGTGATTCAAAGATTATAAATCCGGCAATTGTGACTACTAAAACAAGTACGAATACTAAAAACATTAGATATCCAGACTTAGGGTTAAAATGTTTTTCCATAGCATTATGATATTAGTTTGATATCACAAATATATCACACAAAAAATATAAAAGCAAGAAAAAAGCCGGAAATTTTTCCGGCTTAGTAAATATTCTCTTTTCTCAATATCGTTTTAATTAGCTCCTCAGGTACATCTGG
>JAYTVX010000168.1:0-7103 GCA_043743775.1 Bacteroidales bacterium
GTAGGCCATTTCACCGACAAACTCGAGGGTTACGGATTTAATGCCTGCCTCTTCCCCTTTCTGAATATCAATAATTTTGGTTTCGTAACGATTACGCTCACCCCAGCGCATATACATGCGCATGAGCATCTCTACCCAATCCAAACTCTCGGTTCCACCTGCACCCGAGTTAATTTTCATGATTGCCCCAAGTCGATCCTCCTCGTTACGGAGCATATTCTTGAGTTCAAGATCCTCAACCTTTGAAAGGGTTAGAGCATAATGACTTGCAACCTCATCCTCGGTTGCCTCACCCTCTTTAGCGAAATCGAAGAGAACCTGTAGGTCGTCGATGCTTTGCTTTACGTCAGAATATGATTGTGTCCAGTTCTTGATTGATGTTACCAATTTGAGCTGTTTTTCAGCTTCAGAAGGGACATCCCAGAAGTTTGGCGAATGAGTTTTCTCCTCCTCCTCGTCGAGTTTAATTAGTTTGCTCTCGATGTCAAAGATGCCTCCTCAGCGCGTCTTCGCGCTTTACAAGTTCCTTTATCTGTTCAATGTTAATCATCTAATATGTGTTTTTACAAAAGTAGTAAAAAGAGGTCAAAGGTTTATAAAAGAAATGAAACCATTTGATTTATCTTTGGTCTAAACCACAAGAATTCAAATTCCAAAAGTTAAATTTCAAGAATATGACCAACAGCCAATTTATTGATTTACGTAGCGATACCGTTACTAGGCCCACCCCAGGAATGCTCAATGCCATGATGACTGCAAAAGTTGGGGATGACGTTTTCGGGGAAGACCCAACGGTAAATGCATTGGAGAAAAAGTTAGCCGAAATGTTTGGCATGCAGGCCGCCATTTTCTGTCCATCGGGTACAATGACCAACCAAATTGCCATAAACGTTCATGTTCGACCCGGTGATGAAGTGATCTGCGATCAAATGGCACACATATATAATTACGAGGGTGGCGGGATTGCCCGTAACTCATCTGCTTCGGTTCGTTTACTACAAGGCGATAGGGGGCGATTCACTGCTGAGGATGTTTTTGCAAATATTAATCCTGATAATATTCATGCAGCCAGAACAAAGCTGGTTGAAATCGAGAATACAGTAAACAAGGCCGGTGGCAGCTACTGGGATATCAATGAGATTCGAAAGATAAGAAAGGTTGTAGATCAATTCGGATTGAAGTTTCACATGGATGGTGCAAGACTATTCAATGCATTAGTCGAAACGGGTGAAACCCCAAAGCAGTATGGCGATCTATTCGATTCCATCTCAATATGCCTCTCAAAAGGACTTGGGGCACCAGTTGGCTCAGTACTTTTGGGAACAACTGCTTTTATAAACGAAGCCAGAAGAACCCGCAAGGTTTTTGGTGGAGCAATGCGACAAGCAGGGTTTATGGCTGCAGCAGGGGTTTACGCGTTGGATAATCACATTACAAGGCTTAAGGAGGATCATCAACGTGCAAAAGCAATTGCAGAGGTACTTGCAAAGCTACCCTATATTGAAGAAGTTTATCCTGCCCAAACCAATATCGTTATCTTTAAGTTGAATAAATCCTTAACCGATAAGGATTTTGTAAATTATCTAAAGGAGAAAAATATCCATTGCTCAATCTTTGGTCCACAGATAATCAGGATGGTTACTCATCTTGATTTTACGAATGAGATGTTGGATGTTGTAGTATTAGCTTTGAATAAACTACGTTAGGGGATTAGGTTATTAGACTGTTAGGGGAAATTAAAATTTTCTTACCTAATAGTCTAATGGCCAAAACTCCTACAGCCTTATTTCTTTTTAGAAGCCTTTGCTTTTTTATTAAAATCCAGAGCAAGGTCAATCCAATAGTCAAAATCCTTCTGGGACTTCATTCCTATATCCTCAACAAAAATATAACCTTTCATTGGACGCTTAGTAAAGTCCATAGTTCGGCAGCCTAACTTCTCAACAGAATCATTGTGAAGCGCGGGATCGATCCGGCACATCAACTCATCCTTGACGACACCAACACACATTTTTCCATTATACATGAACACTAAACCTCCCATCATCTCTTTTTCATCAACATTTGGAAGTTCTGCCATTCGTTCACGAACTCTGTCTGCCAACTTTTGATTGTAAGCCATGGTCTAGTGTTTAATTAAAAAATAGATAACAATCTAAATCCTTTATTTACTAATACTCCCATGCAGCATCCCCAATTTAAGCTTTACACCTGATTCCGCCTTTTAAAACTTGGATAGTAAACTATTGCAGTAATCCACGAAATAAATATAAATCCGATTAGCCACATTAATCTTTCTGGTAGATTCAACTTCTTATCCGAGAAAACATCAACCAAACCCAGAATAATATATCCAATACAACTAACCAAACCTATAGTAAGTAGAATACTTCCGTGGGGATAATGCATAATTTTTAAGAATGCTCCCAGAAAAATAAAAACTAAAGTCGCAATAAGAGACCATTTGTAAATGACAACCTTATTCATAACAGATTATTTATTAGTTTGCATACTAAATATTGATATTATTTCTATCAGATTCACAATTACTAGTACCCTATCAAAGCTTACTAAACCAATACTTTGGCGTTGTAATGGCCGTTTTACATTGGCTTAGACAATCAATCTAACCGGCTGATTACAATTCGCTTAAGTTTCTAAATTTTATTAACCAAATATAGGATTTAATCAACTATTTAACTCGTACCTTGCAAACAAATCAGTAAGGCATTAATGAGCTATTTCATCCATCTCAAAACGATTAAAGGCTTTGTCAATCGATTTCACCACCTGATTTGTATTTATATCAATTTAGTAATAAGAGTTCACTTTCCTTTTTACAAGATTTGCAATTTCACTTTCCCAATCCGTGTTAAGTTTTTCTTTTCGATAAAGAAACTGTATTTCACTTTTTAGAATTAATAAGGCACACATCTCTAAATTTCTGTTAACGAAAAAAGAGGTTTTCTTATAAATGTTTAACTGCATCAATTTTCCCCTCTATTATTGAGGTAATACGTTCTAATATTTTAGCACTACCAGAACTTTCATATGTGCTTGTAATAAAAGAATTCTGATTGTAATAATCATAATCAATATTTCATTTACAGCTATATGAAAGCATACTTTACCTTCTTGAATGAACTTATCAATAAAAATAAGCAAGAGTTTTCAGGTGATTTTGAGGTCAACTGGTTGAATCCCTATTCGGTCGACGAACTACAACAAAAAAGAGATGCACTGTGTGCTGATGCTGTTTGGCTGTTCAAAAAAACGAAACCGTATCACCAAAATATTTCACCAGGGTGCCGAATCTGCGGTGAGGGAAAATGGAGCTGCCTATTCATCACCAACCAGTGTAACGCCAACTGCTTTTATTGTCCCACCTCTCAGAATGAGGATGCACAACCCAGTACTCAAAACTTAACATTTGAAACCCCCGAGGCTTACGCCGAATACATCAATTACTTTAACTTTAAGGGTGTTAGCTTCAGCGGCGGAGAGCCGTTTCTCTACTTCGACAGGACGCTTTCTTACCTCAAAGCATTACGTGAACTATGCTCCCCCGATCTATATATTTGGGTATACACCAATGGAATCCTCGTTGATAAGGAAAAACTCGAACAACTTGCGGCCTTCGGATTGAATGAAATCAGATTTGACATTGGAGCTACAAACTATAACATTTCGACCTTGGATGAAGCGGCCTCCTATATACCAAACGTAACCGTTGAGATTCCAGCAGTACCTGAGGAGCGAGATACCCTTATTGCACTTTTACCTGAGCTGATCAAAGTTGGGGTGACCAATATTAACCTACACCAGATGCGATTAACAAAACATAATTTCAAGAAGTTAACCGTAAAACAATATACCTATATTCCTGCTGAGCGGCCCTTGGTGCTTGAATCTGAAATTTGCGCATTAGAAATCATGCAGTATGCAAGGGCAAATAATCTGCCCATTGGGATTAACTACTGCTCATTTCATTTTAAAAACAGATTTCAAAAAGCAGGATATCGAAAGATGATCCTAAAAAAAATACTAACCAATAATGAAATTATTACTGAAAACGGTTATGTAAGGGTGTTGGATAACTCCACGCTTCATTACGATAAAATCACTCTATCCGATTTTATTGAAAATACTCCAAACGTTACCGAATTGGTTATTGGCAGCAAAAAATATCAGGTGAATCGATTTGCCGCTACAGATACATGGCAGCTGGAAGTAAAAGTTTTGCAAAACATTAATAACCAATCAAATATTCCTACTGAGGATCGTGAATTTACTATTTGGCAGCATGAGCAGATTGAGGAAGGGTTAAGGAATTATTAATAATTACCTATACCCAACCGAGGCATACCCAACCCAATGCCGAATGGTAGCAATGGCTGTTTTACCCATTCGCAGATCATCAACAGGTAATGGTTTATGATCAATACTGGTTGAGTAACCCACAAATTGTCCTTGAAGGGGTTCTGATTTCAGCTGATTTTGCATTTCCAATGCTGTTAACAGCCCCAATGGAATGCTATACCTACCACACCATGTCCATTTATACTCCTTATAGCTATTGGGTTGCACCGTAAAATCAACAAATCGCTTTACCTTTTCAAGGCTGGGCTCACCAACCAAACAGCTATCGATTATCCCATGCTCGTACTGAACCGCTTTGGCGTAGCCAAGGCTATCGACCCCGTAAGGAGCCATATTCTTACCACCCCAATCCTCATCACCATAGTGAACCGCATCGGTTGTAATTAGAAGAGCGATATCCTTGCCCCATTCCAACTGATGCTTTTTCATCGTCCTCGATATTACCGATGAAAGATGGGCTGATATCTCAGCCATTCGCTCCAAATTCATAAATGGAACGAGGATAGAGATAATCTCAACATCGCGGTTATAATGCTGAATAAAGGGCAGCATACTCTCGACCGAATGCTCAACCTTTTGAAGGCTATCGCTAACCATGTAAAGCTCTTCGGGGATTCCGGACATCAACTCCTCCCGGAACGGTGAAACTTTAATATTCGAGTATGGGCCGTGCCAGTATGAATAGCTATCGAAGACAATCCGGTCGGAGACATTCAGCTGGCGAGCCTTATGGGCTACACCAAAAATTATAATGGTTTTCGCCTTTAGATTTTTAAGTAATGCAGGGTACTGCCAGCTGACGTAGGTGTAATCATCGTGAGGGCAGATTGCGACCCGCCAAGCGGTATTCGGATCAACATTTATGACCGATAGCTCGTTGGAATAGGTTCGATTAATCCTGTTCACCAAAGAGTCAACCTGCCAATCGAGGTGGGCAAACCCAACGGTATCGACCATTTGGCGAACACCATTTTCATCTCTTATCCCTTTATTTAAGTTGCATCCTATTATTAGCAAGACGATGATTACAAAGGCAAGGCTGGCTTTTCGGTTGTTCATGGATTCAGATATTTAATTGTAAATTTGAAATCAACCCAAAGATAGGAATTCAAAAACTTACATCAAGGAAAACGCATTTTTTAGTACCTTTAAACGGGCAATTAAACGATCTAAACCGAAAGATGGAACCGATATACAACGCTCAGCTGGAGCTGGCTTTTGACTTTGTACAGTTCACAAACAAGAACATATTCCTTACCGGTAAGGCGGGTACTGGAAAGACAACCTTTCTGCACAATCTAAAAACCAAATCACCCAAGCGAATGATTGTTGTGGCACCAACCGGCGTTGCCGCTATAAATGCTGGGGGAGTAACCATCCATTCGTTCTTCCAGCTGCCCTTCGGGCCCAATTTACCCAATCAAGATAATTCAGATACGTCACAAGATTTTACCGACAAACCATCGTCAGCGAGCACAAAACGTTTCAGCCGAGAAAAGATAAATATCATTAAAAGTCTTGATCTGCTGGTTATTGATGAGATAAGCATGGTCCGAGCCGATATGCTCGACGGCATTGATGAGGTACTAAGAAGGTATAAGAATCGTTACGAACCCTTTGGCGGCGCTCAGCTACTGATGATTGGTGATTTACAGCAACTTGCACCAATCGCTAAGGAGGATGAATGGGCTATTCTCAAGGATTATTACGACAATGCATTCTTCTTCTCCAGCAGAGCGCTCCAGAAAACCCGGTATGTTAGCATCGAGCTTAAGCACATATACCGCCAGAGCGATCGACATTTTATTGAGATCCTCAATAAAGTTCGAGAAAACATTCTGGATGTCGAAACGCTAAACGAGCTAAATAAACGACACATCCCCAGTTTCGACCCCAAGGATAACGAGGGATATATAACGCTAACAACGCACAATTACCAGGCACAAGCGATTAACGAATCGAAGCTAAAAAAACTACCCGGAAAGGTTCATGCATTTAAGGCTACCGTTGATGGTGATTTCCCCGAAGGTACCTACCCTACCGAATACGATCTGATGCTCAAGGTTGGGTCGCAGGTTATGTTTGTCAAGAACGAT
Source organism: Bacteroidales bacterium (assembly GCA_043743775.1). GTDB lineage: Bacteria > Bacteroidota > Bacteroidia > Bacteroidales > Tenuifilaceae > UBA8529. Next base: position 6,477 of record JAYTVX010000168.1, read on the forward strand.
AGCTCGTACGAGAAGCTTTACTACAACGGTAAAATCGGAACAATTACAGATATTGACGATGAGACTATTTACGTGAAATGCCCCAACGATATTGTCGCTATACCAACGCAGAGGGTCGAATGGCACAATACAAAGTACTCAATCGATGCCGAGACAAAGGAGATCAAAGAGACAATAGCAGGTACGTTCACCCAGTATCCGCTTAAGCTGGCGTGGGCAATTACCATCCACAAAAGCCAAGGGTTAACCTTTGAGAAAGCTATAATCGATGCCAACTCAGCATTCGCCCATGGACAGGTGTACGTTGCCTTGAGCCGTTGCAAAACGCTAGAGGGAATGGTCCTTAGCACACCTATCGCACCCAAAAGTATTAAGAGTGATGTCACCGTTTCGCAGTTCGTGCATGGCATTGAGCAGAATCCGCCGAAGCAGGAGCTTTTGGAGAAATCGAAAAAGGAGTACCAGCAGGCACTATTATTCGACCTATTCGACTTTAGCGGGTTACAACGTCATATAAACTACTTTCTGAAAATACTACATAACGATTCGGCAAGCCTACAGCCCAATTTCAGTGAACCGTTTAGCCTGATGAGCGCATCAGTTAAGGCTGAACTCGTAGAGGTCTCG
>JAYTVX010000169.1:0-3607 GCA_043743775.1 Bacteroidales bacterium
TTCATCAGCAGCTTTTTTAAGCAGCTCCTGCTCCTTTATCTTATTCTCTTGTTCAATTCTTTTTTTCTCTTCTTGTTCTTGCAGAATTTTTTGATTCTCAATCTTTATCCTCTCCTCATCAATTCTCTGTTTTTCAGCAATCAATTTTGCTTCCTGATCAGCTTTTAAGCGAGCATCCTCATCTGCTTTCCTCTTTAATTCCTCATCTTTTTTACGAGCATCTTCTTTCAATTTTGCTTCATTCTCGGCCTTTAACCGAGCATCATCCTCGGCCTTTTTTCTTTGCTCAAGTTCCCTTTTGTATGCCTCGTCCTTAAGTTTAGCTTCAGCAATGAGTCTAGCTTCAAATTCACTTTTTTGTTTTTCCTGCTCAATTTGCTTTTGCTCTAGCTCAATTTTTTTCTTTTCCTGTTCGACTTGAAGCCTCTTCTCAGTTTCTTCCTTTACTCTGGTTTCTTCCTTAATCCTTGCCTCTTGCTTTAAACGAGCATCTTCTTCAGTTTTTTTCTTTGTATCCTCTATCGCTTTCTGCTTCAATTCAAGCTCTTTCTTTTTTTGCTCCTCCTTCAGTTTTGCTTCAGCAAGAATTTTTGCTTCAGCTTCAGCTTTTAGCTGGGTTTGCTCCTTAACTAAAGCATCTTTTTCAGCTTTTTTCTTGGCTTCAAGTTCTAGTTTTATCTGTCCAACCTCAGCTAAAAGTTTTTGTTTATTCTCTTCATCAATCTTTTTCTGAGCCTCTTTTGCTTTATCCCTCTGTTCTTGCGCGAACTTTTTTTCTGCTTCTTCTATCTGTTTTCTAATAGAAGCGGAGTAGTCAACATCATAACCAAAATCATTTGTTTTCTCTTCGAACCTAATTTTACCAACAGGATTGTTATAAATCATCAGATTCATCCCGTCTTTCTGGGGATTTAGTTCAACATCAAATTGTTTGACATTTTCTTGCTCTTTTGAATATTTATCAGGTACAACGGTATTGATTTCTATTTTCTTTGAAACATAGCCATCCTTTTCGAATGAAAGAATAAAATCGCTGTTATAGTCTATCAATACTTCAAATTTACCATCACCTCTAACTGGAATTTCTTCAACAATAGTACCTTCTTTCGATAATACTATTTTAGAGCCAGTCGTTGCTCCTTTATTGACAATTAGCTTAACCTGGCACTTTAATTTATTTTGGGCAATAGAATTGCTAAAGGAGAATAGCAAAAAGACTATAAAAAATATAGATAATGACAATGTATTTATCTGTCTTATAGGATATTTAAAACAATAAACTTTACTCATAGCATTAACTAAAACTTAGAATCAATGAGAACAGGAAATTAATCTTTACCAAATCTAATCTCTTCAAAAGAATTATACAAACTCGATGAGATTTTTTACTTTCCAATTATACGGTAAACTTACCAAAAGTGATTATTATTTCATTCTATTTTCTGATATTTCAGTGAATAGAATTTTGGTTAGTATAATTTCATCCGTGCAAAATATTTAGTTCGTTTATTATGAATACGTTACCATCCAACCTTAAACAATCATTCCTGATCGAATAGAACTCCCATATTTTGTTCATCGGTGTTCTCGTAAGTTATTACTTTGGTGTTTCATTCTGTAATAACCCATGGAAATCCCTATCGTGATTGATAAAAACAACAAAATCCATCGATAAGATAGATTTTATTGCATTTTGATGAAGTAATCAGATTTTGGGTCTAGGACGTTTTACGATACTTTAAAATTGCAAACGAAAGCATTGTTACCGCTAGAATTGAGACAGATATAAAACTATCTCGAATATCAGAAAAGTGCGCCCCTTTAAGTAAAATCATTCTATTCACTTTCATGAAGTAGTACAATGGGTTTATACGGTTGAATATTTTGGCCCAATTGGGCATACTCTCGGTTGATGTAAAGATACCGCTCATGAGTACAAATACAATTATAAAGAAGAATGCCAAAAACATAACCTGTTGCTGCGATGAGGAGCTGGATGATAGAAATAGTCCTCCCCCTAATGCAAGGACTAAAAACACCCCTGCAAAGCTGAAAAGAAGCAGTAAACTTCCATTAATAGGAATATCAAACAGTAATTTTCCAATCAGCAAACCAAATGCAAGCTCAAACATAGCAATGATCCAAAAAGGAACTAGCTTTCCAATAATAAACTGGTAGCTTTTAATCGGTGTTACATTGATTTGCTCAATTGTACCTATTTCCTTCTCTCTTACCAGATTTAATGCCGTTAGAAACATTCCAATTATCGTTACCAGTACTACTAGAATTCCAGGAACCATAAAGTGAGAGTACTTCAACTCTGGATTATACCAATAGCTTGTTTGAGTGGTTATTGAAGGTGGCTTACTAATATTTGGGCCCAAATTCTCCAGCATAATATTTTTGGTATAGCTCATTAATATTGATGATGTATAGGCATTCGCTAAACTTGCTGCTGTTCCATTTATTGCATTAACAAGCAGTTGGACGGCGGGTGTAGTAGAATTTCCGAGATCTTTCTCGAATCCATTAGGAATAACAAGCACTAAATCGGACCTATTTGCATGAACCAGTTCAAGAGCCTTATCAACTGACTGTTCTGTAGGTACAATTGTATAAAAAGGAGAAGCATTAAAGTGGCTAATGACCTCCCTTGACCTAAGGGTATTGTCATAATCAACAACAGACATGTTGATATTCTTCATTTCGAAAGTGGCAGCATTAGCAAGTATGACAAGCTGAACTATAGGAAGCATGAAAATGATAGGGATCATGGTCTTGTTCCTGAATATCTGCAAGAACTCCTTTTGGATGATAAATAGAATGGCTCTCATAGTTAGCTTAATCTTACTTTAAATTTCTTAATACTTAAAGTCAAAAAGAATATGATCATTCCTATCATTATCAGAATCTCCTTCCAAACATAAGCAATACCCTCACCCTTTATCATTATTGTTTTAATAGCTGCAATAAACCATCGAGGGGGCATTATCAAGCTAAGCCATTGAAGTATTACAGGCATATTCTCGATGGGAAAGATAAATCCCGAAAGCAATATGGTTGGAAGCATTAAACCAATCATTGAGATAAACATGGCTACTTGCTGCGTTTTACTTATCGTTGATATCAAAATCCCTAATGATAATGCAAGAAGAATGAAAATAAAACAAATAAAAAGCAATAGCGCAAGACTTCCATTAATGGGTAGACCAAATACAGTGTATCCAAGAAGTAAAATAACTATAGAATTAGTAAAAGCGAGACCTACATAAGGAAGTACTTTTCCAATAACTATATGTGAGGGTTTTAGCGGTGATACTAGTAAAACCTCCATCGTACCCAGCTCCTTTTCTCGAGCAATTGAGATGGAGGTCATCATAGCCGTTAAAAGCATTAGAATTAAGGCCATTGTCCCAGGTACAAACATAAAAACGGCTTTAAGTTCAGGATTATAAAGCATTCGAACCCTTATATCTATTGGTGAAAAAGATAGCTCCTTTACGCCATTCTCGGAGGCAAAGCTATTAATAATTGCCCAAGCATAATTAGCCAAAAGACTAGCAGTATTGGGTTCAGATGCATCGGTGATAATTTGAATCGAAGCTTT